>JAFDCT010000063.1 GCA_019312695.1 Deltaproteobacteria bacterium
ACCAGTCTGGGGCTTTACCTTTTTCAGCTGGGCAGGGGGTGAGCTTGCCGTTAATGAAATGGTAGGATTGTATATCAGTCTTTTCGATCAGGTCAGCACTGGCCGAAAAATTTGACTCCGGCCAGAATATGGTGGCCTCTTTAAAATAACCGATCTGTTTTTCAAGATCGACCTGGGCATCTGATGCCTGCACAAGGTTATGGTTGTCCTGAAGAAACAGGTTGCCGGCTGCATCAACGGAATTGCTGTCAATGCTGTATTGAATCCGGTCAGCCTTAATCTCAACACCGGTTGGTGCATTTTCCTTGTATTGTTCGAGGACAACAGTCCCCTCGGCAATGATCTGTTCAGGCTCCTGCTGGTGAGTGATCCGGTCGGCTGTAATTTTCCAGGGGAGAGAATTTTCGTCTGCACCAAAACTTAACAAGGGCTGGGATATCAGGAAGAAAACAGCTGTAATGCAGGTATAAAAGCCCCTGCTGCATGGTAAAACGGGTGCCAAGCCCCTCTCTCCCTGTTCCATTCCTTCAATTATGCTGAATTTGCAAAAATTTATAAGCCAAAGGGTGTGACCTGAATTCGGGATAATCTTTCCCAAGATGCCCAGAGATTTTTTTTTGAAAGCAGTCTAATCTTTCAGAATTGCTCCTGTGCTGCCGGAGGTTACAAGCTTGGCATAGCGCGCCACATAACCGGATGTTATATTAGGTGCAGGCGGCTGCCATTCCTGTCTCCGTTTTTCCAGTTCAGTTTCATTTACCCTGAGTTCAATTTTCTTTGCCGGGATATCAATGGCGATGATGTCTCCTTCCTGCACCAGGCCGATGGGACCTCCCTCGGCAGCCTCGGGTGATATATGGCCAAGGCAGGCACCCTGGGTGCCTCCTGAAAAACGCCCGTCGGTGAGGAGAGCCACACTTTTCCCAAGGCCCATTCCTATAATAGCCGAGGTGGGAGAAAGCATTTCAGGCATGCCCGGCCCACCCTTTGGACCACAGTAGCGGATAACAACTACATCACCTGATTTGATTGTATTACCAAGAATGGCAGCCTGAGCCGCAGCCTCTGAATTGAAAACCCTGGCCGGACCTTCGTGGGTCAGCATTTCATCGGCAACTGCAGACTGTTTGACAACAGCACCGTCCGGTGCCAGGTTGCCGTACAGCACAGCGATGCCACCTTTGGCGTGATAGGGGTTGTCGACTGACCGGATAATCTCATGGTCACGGATCTTAACTCTGGAAAGGTTGTCTCCCAGGGTTTTGCCGGTGACAGTCATGACGTCTGTGTGAATGATGTTTTTTTGGGTCAACTCGGAAATAACTGCCGGTACGCCACCTGCCTCATCGAGTTGCTGTAGGCTATGAGGCCCGCCCGGGATAAGAGAACAGAGATGGGGAGCCTTATCACTAACAGCGTTGAAAAGATCAAGGCTGAGATCAACACCTGCTTCCCTTGCAATGGCCGGGACATGCAGAACGGTGTTAGTGGAGCAGCCTAAAGCCATATCAACGGCCATGGCATTCTCAAAGGCTTTAACCGTAGCTATATCCCGGGGCTTGATATTTTTTTCCAGCAGGTTCATTATCGCCATACCTGCCTGCTTGGCAAGACGGAGCCTGGCAGAGGCAACAGCTGGAATGGTGCCGTTGCCGGGCAATCCCAGACCAATGGCCTCGGTCAGGCAATTCATCGAGTTAGCGGTGAACATGCCGGCACATGAACCGCAGCCGGGACAGGCCGAGTCTTCAAGCTCACAGAGTTCCTCTTCAGTCATTGTTTTAGCTTTAACGCGGCCGACACCCTCAAAAACACTGACAAGATGAACATTCTTGCCCTGAAAACGTCCGGTAAGCATGGGACCGCCACTGACCATGACAGCCGGAATGTTCACCCGCAGCATGGCCATAAGCATTCCCGGAGTTACCTTGTCGCAGTTGGGTATCATCACCATGCCGTCAAAAGGGTGGGCCTGCGCCATTATTTCAACAGAATCTGCAATGATCTCACGACTGGCCAGTGAGTATTTCATACCGGTGTGGTTCATGGCAATTCCATCGCATACCCCTATTGTGCCGAATGCTATGGGAGTTCCGCCTGCCATCCTGATGCCGGCCTTAACCGCCTCCAAAATTTTGTCGAGATGGATATGGCCGGGGATGATTTCATTGTGAGCATGGGCTATGCCGATCAAAGGTCTGCTAATCTCTTCATTGGTGTACCCCATGGCTTTCATCAGAGAACGGTGGGGCGCTCTTTCAATTCCTTTTTTTATGAGATCACTTCGCATAATTGGTTTCCTGTTCTGCAGTTATTATATTAAATTCTTTATTTTACTTTCAAAATGTACCAATAAATGCCTGTTAGTTCCTACGCAGCTCTGTAGCATGAGACGAAAGATGGTATGGAAAAATTTTAATTTTCAGCGTTGGTTAGTATCAGTGGAGGAATCTACGCAGAGCAGTGTCGGGTGTCAAGAAAAATGAGCAGATTGCACTGGGGGGTCATGCCCTGTGGTTTAAGCAAGTGTAATAGTCATGCTGTCAAAATAGCCTTGATTATCGTAATAGTATGAATTAATTTAGCCTTTTTGTAAATTAATTCGGTAATTTTTAAGAATAACGCACTGGTTCAGCAAGCTGAACCCGGCCAAAGGAATGCAGTTACTGTATGAAACATCTATTTGGTCCGGTCAATTCGAGAAGACTGGGACTTTCACAGGGCATTGATCTTCTGCCGCCCAAAACCTGCAATTTTAATTGCATTTACTGTGAAATTAACAGAGCCCCGCAGCTTTCATGTGAGCGAGGTGAGCACGTTCCCACTGAGATCATACTTGCTGAAATTGATGAGCTGCTGGCAGATGAGTCACGGGTGCGTGATCTTGATGTTTTCACCATTACGGCGTCTGGCGAGCCGACTCTGCACACAGGTATAGGTACAATTATACGACACATAAAGCATAAGACCGACAAACCTGTGGCCATCCTGACAAATGGTTCACAGTTGCACCTGAAGGAGGTGCAGGAGGACCTGATGGCGGCTGATGTCGTCATACCTTCCCTGGATGCGGCTAGGCCTGAGAGTTTTCGCCGAGTAAACCGGCCGGCAAAGTGCAGCGAGGATCTGGAGACGATTATAGGCGGTATTGCAGACTTCAGCCGGAAATTTACCGGTGAGACCTGGCTTGAGGTACTGCTTGTCGAGAATATCAACGATTCTCCTGAAGATATTGTAGCGCTGCAAAAGGCCATTGCCAGGATCAGGCCGACCAGGGTGCAGCTTAACACGGTGGCCAGGCCACCTTTTGAAGCCTTTGCCAAACCGTTGACCCGTAAAAGAATGGAAGAGGTTAAGGGAGAGATTGAAAAAGAATATGACATACCGGTAGATATTCTGGCTGGCAGCAAGGACAATGAAATTCCGGATTCCGGCAAAGAAAAAGAAGGTATATCTGAGAAACTATCTGCCGCTGACGTTGAGGACGAAATAAGTAAAATGCTCTTGCGGCGTCCCTGTACAGCTTCAGAGATTGCCGAGACACTCAGCATGACACAGCCACGTACATCTGAAGTCCTTAAGGATATGGAAAACCGCGGCTGCTTGACAGTAAAAATTCATGGCGGCAAAAAATACTACAGAACGGTAATGGGATAGCCAACAAAAAATGAACAAATTTGTCGATAATCTGCTGGGAAAAATAGACCAGTTGAAAAGGAAAGTTATGACCGATACAGAAACAAATCATGATAATAAAACTGAAGAGTCAGCTGGCAGCTCTGATAGCGGACAAAAGGCAGCAGATAGTAGTGGAAACAGCACTGACACCGGAGCCGTGAAGAAAGAACGCCCCAAAAGCAGGCCCAGGAGAAAAAATACCAAGCCTAAGTCAAAAGCAGCCGACTCATCAGGCCAAAAAGAAACAGCCCAAAGAGCGAAAAAACAGCCCCCTAAAAGCCAGGCGCCTCAAAGCGGTCAGGTAGCAAAAAAGACGGAGAAAGAGCCGGTAATCAAGCTGCTCATAAATGCTGAGGAACCGGAGGAATGCAGGATAGCCCTTATCGAAGACGGCAAGGTCGAATCTTTTCATGTCACAACCGTTGTCCATGAACAAACCAAGGGCAATATTTACAAGGGACGCGTCACAGCCATTGAGCCGAATCTGCAGGCTGCTTTTGTGGATATCGGTACCGGAAAAAATGTTTTTCTGCCATTCAGTGAGATACACCCGGAGTATTATACCTGTGACAAGTCGGCCCAGAAGCACTGGAAGGACTTGAATATTCAGGAGGTAATCAAGAAGGGTCAGGAAATACTCGTCCAGGTTGTAAAAGAGGCTGCCGGCACCAAGGGTGCCAGTGTCACGACATACCTGTCACTACCCGGCCGTTTCCTGGTATTGATGCCCGGCAGCGACAGCCACGGTATTTCAAGAAAAATAGAAGATGAGGAAGAAAGGTCCAAACTGCGCATCATGATGAACTCGCTCAATATTCCTGAAGGTATAGGCTATATAATCAGGACAGCGAGCAAGGATATAACCAAAACAGGGCTTAATAAAGACCTGCGGTATCTGCTCAGGTTATGGCAGGAAACAAAAAAACGCGGCCAGACAGTTCAATCACCGGCATTGATCTATAAGGACCAGGATATAATCGCCAAGGTCCTGCGCGATTATTATACCCCTGATATCCAGGAAATACTGGTCGACAGCCAGGATGCACAAAAGCAGGTCAGGGATTTTCTCGGACTTCTTCCAGCTAAACAACGCAAGACAACGGTACGGCTGCACCAGGGTTCACGGCCGATTTTCAACCAGTATGCTGTTGAAGATCAAATTGAGCAGATATACCAGCCCATAGTTAAGCTGCCATCCGGCGGCTCGATCGTGATCAACCCGACAGAGGCGCTGGTGGCCATAGACGTAAATTCCGGGCGCACAGCCAAGGACAAGAATTTCAATGAAACTATTTTCCTGGCCAATATGGAAGCAGCGGCAGAGCTTGCCAGGCAGCTGCGCTTGCGCGACCTGGGCGGGCTCATTGTCATAGACTTCATTGACATGCGCAATGCCCGGCATATACGGGATGTGGAAAAGCAGGTGAAAGCCAGCATGAAGAGGGATCGCGCCAAGGTTGATATAAGCCGGATATCAAAATTCGGCCTTATGCAGATCTCCAGGCAGAAGCTTGGAAGGCCCATAGAGATGGGAAGTTATCATGCATGTGAATACTGCCAGGGGAGAGGTGTTACCCGATCGGTGGAGACCCAGTCCCTCTCCTATCTGCGGCGCATCCAGACAGGGGTGGCCCATAAGGATGTTGTTGGTGTAAAATGCCGACTGCCAATAAAAGTTGCCCAGTATCTGTTAAACAACAAGCGCGAGGAACTGCTTGAGATAGAGAAGGAATATGGGGCAACAATCAGGATAGAACCGGCCCCGGAAATGACACCTGCGGATCATGATATAGAGTTTATCAAGTCAGGGAATGACTCCAGCAAGTAATTTGCTGGGTTATATTTATCCTGATTAATGACAGAAACGTTCTTGTGGACAAAACAATTTTAGGGTATAAGAGCACCCTGTAAAACAATGCGCCTGTAGCTCAGCTGGATAGAGTGCCGGACTACGAATCCGTAGGTCGCAGGTTCGAATCCTGCCAGGCGCGCCAG
>JAFDCT010000064.1 GCA_019312695.1 Deltaproteobacteria bacterium
AGGTAATGATTTTGTTGGTTTGCATTTCCCGGGTCAGCTGATGGGCTCCGTGCACTCCCCCAGCAGGTCCTGAAAGAACCGTATATATTGCCCGTTTTTCAATTTCGGTTGCCGGCAGGATACCGCCGTTTGACTGCTGAATATGCAGTGAAACACTGCCAAGCTTATCTGTCAACCGTTCTATATATGAAGCGATCACCGGCCCGAGATAGGCGTTGATAAGGGTGGTGGTCAACCGTTCATATTCCCTGAACTCCGGCAGGATCTCAGATGAAATCGTTATCGGGATGCCGAGACCGGAAAGTCCGTCCTTGATCATCTTTTCATGCGTATCATTGGCATAGGAATGGAGCAAACAGACAGCAACGGATGCAACCTTTTTTTTACGGCAGATGGAACGCAGACGTCTGCCGACGCTCTTACCCAGTGGTCGCAGTACTGTACCGTCAAAAAACATTCTTTCCTGGACACCAACTATCAGGCTGCGTGGTATGATCTCCGGTGGCCTGGTTATATTAAAATCGTAGAGTTTCGGTCTGTTCTGGCGCCCGATAAAAAGAATATCTTCAAAACCGCGTGTCGTAACAAGCAGTGTCCTGGCTCCTTTACGCTCCAGAAAGGCATTGGTGGCAACAGTGCTGCCATGAATGATTTCCAGTTCCTGCGGCAGTTGCTGTCCGAAAAAATGATCAAGGCCCTGCAGAATTGCACGTGAGGGATCATCCGGGGTCGACGGGAGCTTGTATGTTTTCAGCTCCTCTTCAGACTGCAGGACAAAATCGGTAAAAGTCCCGCCAGTGTCAACACCTAGGATCAGCATGATTGTGTATTGTTTTTTGTATTGCTATTTATGCTTTCTGTCATGAAATTTTGGCATTCATATACAGTGAGACTCACCCCAAAAAATTCCTTTCTTCTAAAAACTCAGCACAATATTTTGCTGCCCGTGCACCATCAGCACAGGCATTCAGCACTTGGTACATGTCCGATTCCCGAACATCCCCGGCAGCAAATAAACCAGAGCGGGAAGTCATGAGCTTATTGTCTGTTTTCAGATAACCGTCTGCTGTTTTTTCGACAGTTACGTGCAGTATTTTTGTATTTGGCCTCCAGCCTACTGCAAGAAAAACCCCATTGACTACAATACTTTTTCTGTCGACTTTGGGATCTTTAACAACGATCCCCTCTAATAATCCCTGCCCCTCATAATCAATGACTTCCGTATTCGGAAGCAGGCTGACATTGTTTTGTTCAATGAGTCGACTCTGTAGTGCAGTGTCCATTTTAAACTCTTTGTCTTTACTCACAAGCAGGACCTTATCCGCTATGCGCGCAAGAGTTAAGGCGTGCTGTCCGGCCCCGTTATCGCTGCCGATTACAGCCAGAACCGCACTCCTGCCTCTATAAAGAGGACCATCGCAAAGAGAACAGAAATGCACACCCTTTACATGCGCGTTGTTGACCTTGAGTCTTTTGGGTATTCTGCCCGTTGCGATAATACTACTTGCTGCTGTATATCTTTGTTCCTTCGTGTCAGCCCCAACAAAAAGCCCATCCTTTTCGTCCAGTTGCTGCAGCCTGGACATTGTAAAAAAGGCACCATCCTGTTGTGCCTGCTGAAAAGCCTGGACACCAAACTGGCTTCCGGAAATGCCGCCTGGAAAACCCGGATAGTTTTCAAGACTTTCAATCATATGGGTATTGCCTCCGGGGATATCGCCCAAAACAATAACTCTTAAACCCATACGCACGCCATACAGGGCAGCAGTTAACCCGGCAGGTCCGGTACCAATAATCATTACATCATAATGGTTTGTTCCCATAACAGTTCAAGTCCTCGTGTTTTTGTAAATACACGGAGATATTCTAACACCAATTGATAATTGATTCATAAAACTCTTCTTGCATTCCCAAAAAGTAATTAGTCAAATATATCAATTGTTTTTAATTAAAGTGCAGGAAAAAATTTACAATCTGATCAATATTTATACAAGCATCTCGAGCCAAAATGACATTTAAACGTATTGTTTCCCTTACCCCTTCCATCACCGAAACACTTTTTGCCCTGGAAGTTGCAGATCGCGTGGTCGGTGTCACAGATGCCTGTGACTACCCGCCTGAAGCCAACTCAAAATCCCATGTCTGTTCATGGTTTGATCCTGATCTGGACCGCGTCACCGCATTGGAGCCAGACCTGGTCCTGGGGTTGACAACAGTCCACAAGCAACTTGCACTTTTTTTTAATAAAAAAGGGATCAAATGTGCCTTTTTCAACCCTGCCACTGTAAATGAAGCTTTGGCTGATATGCTGGCTTTGGGGGATCTACTAAATATTTCAGAAAATGTGAAATTATTAGTCAGCGCCCTAAAACAAAGGATGGGGGAACTTGCCCGAAAAGTTAAGGAGGTTAAACCTGAAAAACGTTTAACCGTGTTACGGATTCTCGACATTGAGGGTGAAAATTTAATTGTGGCTGGTCCTAAATCGTTTCAATACGACGTGATCAAAAAGGCAGGAGGAAAAAATGTTACCACAGACATTAATGAAGCGTATCCCACTGTTTCCTTTCAGAGTTTCAAAACATGGAACCCTGATATGATTTTCCTCTGCGGTACTGACCAGAATTACATTTCCCGGCTGCAGGCTGATCCCTTATGGAATTCGCTTGCAGCAATAGTAAATGGGGAAATATACCTGTTTGATTG
>JAFDCT010000065.1 GCA_019312695.1 Deltaproteobacteria bacterium
CAGACTTCTCTGGACTATGTTCTGGTGGAGGCGGCGGGAGTCGAACCCGCGTCCGAAAATACTCCCCTCTAGTTTCTACATGCTTAGTTCCAGTTTAAGGTATCGCCCTACAGAATTCTCTGGAACGCGCTTTCTGCAGCGCTATCCTGCTAAAATTTCGCTTCTGGTCCCGCAGGCGCTGAACAGAAACTACCCTGCTGAGTCGACGCCCTTTGCTGATCCCGCAGGGAAAAATCAGCAGGACGGCTGAGCAGTACTATGCTGCTACAGCGTATTTATAATCGTCGGCGATTATAAGTTTTCCATCTGTTTTACGAGCAGACAGACCTCGGCATGCTACTTTGAGCTTCTATATCCCCGTCGAATCCGTTTCGCCCCCTTTTATAAATTGAAGATTTAAAAGTGAAGATTGAAGATTAACTCCCTCAAAAAAAGAGGCCCTTCAAACATTTTAAATAATTATACCACGTTTTTACCTTTTTCGATACTCTCTTTCTAATTCCCGGTCGCTTTGTTTCTTCTTCAGGGCAGCCCTTTTGTCATACAATTTCTTGCCGCGAGCCAGCGCCAGCTCAATTTTTACTTTTCCATTGGGAATAAAGTAAATCTTGGTTGGTATTAAGGCAAATCCTTTTTCTTTCACCTTTCCAGTCAGTTTTTTTATTTCCCTTCCATGCAGCAGGAGTTTTCGCGTGCGGAGGGGATCTTCCTGAATATTTGTTGCATGGGAATAGGGAGAAATATGGACATTATGGAGCCAGACCTCTTCCTTTTCAATCGCCGCATAACCATCCCGCAGGTTTGCCCTGCCGGCCCGGAGTGATTTGACTTCAGGGCCGGTCAGCACAACCCCGGCTTCTATGGTCGACTCAATGGAATAGTCATGAAAGGCTTTCTTGTTGGTTGCGACAATTTTTTTGGACACCGTTTTCTATTATGACATTCACTTAATTACTGTGAACAAGCTGACTTTTAAACTGAACTTTCCTCACCTGTTACCCTTACTACTTCCTGGTAGGTGGTTATCCCCTGCAGCACCTTGTCCCAGGCATCTTCTCGCAAGGTTTTCATGCCTTCCTGCTTTGCAACTTTATTGAGCTCAGCACTGGATTCATTAGCCATCACCATCTTTTTCAGCCTGTCAGACATGGGAAATATCTCAAAAATGCCGCAGCGCCCCAGGTAACCCGTGCTTCGACATTCCTTACAGCCTTTCCCCCGCTTCAGGGTATACTCGTCCTTGCTTGCCGGAAAACCAAAGCCGCGCAGCTCCTGGCCCTTGATGGTAAATTTTTCAGGACAATGGGGGCAGATTTTACGTACCAGCCGTTGGGCCATGGCGCCCAAAAGTGTTGAACTGATGAGAAAAGGCTGAACGCCAAGGTCCTCGAGGCGGGTAATGGCGGAAATGGCATCGTTTGTATGCAGGGTGGAAAAGACCAGGTGGCCTGTAAGCGCTGCCTGGATAGCGTAACGGGCTGTATCCAGGTCCCTGATCTCACCGATCATGATGATATCAGGGTCCTGGCGCAGAATATTGCGCAGAATAGTGGCAAAAGTGACATCAATTGCAGGTTGCACAGCAATCTGGTTAAAATCCTCGTGCACCATTTCCACAGGATCTTCCACGGTGACAATATTTTTTTCCGGCGTGGCAATACACTTTAAGGTGGAATAGAGAGTTGTTGATTTACCGCTGCCGGTCGGGCCGGTTACCAGGATGATGCCATAGGGTGCACTGACAAAGCTGTTGTATACCTTGAGGCTTTCCGGCGAAAAGCCTATATTGGACAGGTCCTGAAAAATAATATCCGGGTCAAGAATTCGCATGACCAACTTCTCACCAAAGGCCACCGGAATGGTGGAAACCCTGATCTCGGCATCCTTGCCTTCGTGGCTCACCTTGATGCGGCCGTCCTGGGGTCGCCTTTTCTCGGCAATATCAAGGCGGGAAAGTGTTTTGATCCTTGAGACAATGGCCGGGTGCACGACCTTGGGCAGGTTGTATATAGTGTGCAGCACTCCGTCGATCCGCAGCCGCACCATGCTTGTTTTACGCTTTGGTTCAATGTGGATATCACTGGCCCGCTGTGCAAAAGCATAGTTGAACAAATGGTCCACCGCGCTTTTTATGTGCTGGTCCGATGAGGTGATCTCCTTGGCTGAGGATATCTGGACGTACTGCTCCAGGTTGCCAAGATCAACCAGCGGCCCTGCCATGTGATTTTCTGCAGCTGTAATGGAGGTCTGGAAGCCGAAAAATTCCGCCAGCATCCTGCCAATATCCGACTTGGTGCTGAGGTACGGCTTAATCTTTATCTGGTTGGCCCGCTCAATATCTTCCAGGGCTGTCCTTTTCGCCGGATCATAAATAGCAACCTCGTAAATCCCGTTCCTGATATCAAACGGCAGCAGCAGGTGTTTTAAAGCGAAAGACTTGGGAATCGTCTTGGTGACAAGATCAAGATCAAGCTCTAGTGGGTCAAGCTTCTTAAAGGGCATCTTCAAATCTATTGCCACAGTCCGCATTATTGTTTCTTCCGTGAGAACCTGGTTTTTTTTACCTGGTATGACAAACTGCAGGGAAACCAGGATATCAACCACATCAGGCTGGCTCAGGGGTGACTTTCTCCTGTCATCAGCCCGGCGCCCGCCAAGCTTTCTTATCAGAAGCTGGCGCTGCTGCTCTTTCTTCAGGGAATATGTTTTTACCTGTTCC
>JAFDCT010000066.1 GCA_019312695.1 Deltaproteobacteria bacterium
AGAATGGTGGGATCATGATGACCTGTAACACCTATATTCAGGACTTTACCTGCTTTTTTTGCTTCGACAAATGCTTCCAGGGCACCATCCGGCACGCTGATAACGGCAAGATCCTTTTTGCTCCTGATGTCATGGATCTGCCACAGGTCAAGATAATCAGTATGCAGACGTTTCAGGGTTTTGTCAAGATCCCTCAGGGCTCCTTGCTTGTCACGTCTGGCAGACTTGCTGGCCTGGAATATTTTCTTCCGGGCGGCCGGGTTATCCTTCCATATGGATCCCAGGTAGATTTCACTGTCCTGGTAAGCCGGGGCAGAATCAAAGTATGTCAACCCCTGGGCAAGGCCTTCCTCTATAACCCTGCGGGCATGGGCAGCACGGCCTGAGGTTCGTAAAATGCCCTCACCGCCCAGGCCTACTGCCGTTACCTGTCGGCCTCCTGAAACAAAACTGTTCTGCGGGATGACATCAACCATAAGTATCCTAGCGTATTTACCTAATCAAACCGTGGATAGAGGGCCCAGCGAATAAACCATGGATCTGGTGCATCTTCAGTATCCAGACAGATTATTCCGCTGTTTTGAAACTTGACAACCGGGTTTTCTGTTGATCCCGAAACCAGGAAGGACACCAGCCTTTCCATAAACGGCAGATGCCCTACCACCATTATGTTCTCTTCATTGTTCAGGGCAGCGGCAAATTCTGCGGCATCATCCAAAGGGGCAAGACCGGCCCCCTTTGTAATGCCGGCTTCCGGCTCAAGGGCCTTCATGAAGATCTCAGCTGTCTGCAGGGCCCTTTTCTTGCCGCTGTGTATGATGCGCATAACCTGGACATTATTCTCAACAGCTGATTGGGCCATAGCCCGAGTCTCTGCAAAACCCTCCTTGGAAAGACCCTGGTCAGGGTCCTTTTCCTTGGGCAAACTCTTGCCATGCTGGACTAAAAATAGAGCCATACCATCACCTTTTGGGGGCTAATTTTTTATGCACTGTCATTCTGCTGTGCTGCTCAAATAAGATCGGCTGAATAATCTGGCCAAGCCAAACTCAAAACGCTCACAGAAACATAATAACCAATATTCCCTGCTGTTCCTTCTATTTACGATAATCCAGAGGGCATGAATCATACCCGGAACGACGCACAGGATTGTCAGGAGGATATTGATCCAGAAATACATTCCCAATCCCACGGTCAGAAACATCTCCAGTGGGACAGCAGAATAACAAGAACATTCCGTAGAATATCCATACAGCAACCTCTTACGATTCATGCATCGTCTTGATGAAGGCATTTGCTTCACCAATGGATTTCTCCATCTCTCTGATAAGATCCGCGATATCTGATTCAACTGCTACAAGCTCACTCTGCAGGGAAGCAATTGCCTGGGCATTGAGATTGTGTTTGAGATACAGCACCTGGTCTTTAAAGGCACTGAGGACCGGAACCATTTTTGCTTCAGCTTTTCGCATGGCAGTTATCAGCTGGACATACTGAATTCTTGTCAGCTTCATTTTACGTTCACTGTCCTGCCGGAGTGCTGCGCTGGAATACTGGTCAAGCTCATTTTCCCATTCAGCAAAAAGGGCCTCTGATACATTCTCAACTGCGTCAATCCTGTCTCTGACCTCTTCGGCCTTGGCCTCACTTTTATCATATTCGGCCTGCAGGGACTTATATTTATCCTCCAGCTTGCCCCCTTTGTAGTTCAGCACCTGACTGAACTGGTCCAGGGCTGACTGAAACTGCTCCTTGGCTTCATGCTGACTGTCACGCGCCTCCTCGACACGGTTCACCATAATATCGCGCTTGTGCACGCCAAATTTTTCCATGGTACCGTAATAGGCTTTCTGACAACCGCTCGTGAGAAAAATGAAAAATAAAAAAGGCAATAAACAAATAACAACCTTTTTCTTAGTCATAAATCTTTCCATATTGTTTCAGCGGCAATTAAAGCCTTGGATCGATATTGCCCGGCCCGCCGCACTCAGGAGTGTAGCAGGTAACATTCTTGAATTCACATTTCTCCTTACAGCTCGGGCAGGTATCCGGCCCGACCGGAGCTGTGACCAGAAAGCCACAGTTGCCGCATTTCCAGTAAGTTAGTCCGCAACCGGGGCAGATAGCACCGGTAAAATCACCTGGCAGGCTTTGACCGCAATTAGCACAGGATTTAGCATCACCCATAATAGTATCCTCCTTGTTTCTGTTCATTCGGAATAATAATTCTCCTGGATTTCATCCCAGGCGGGACAATTATACTGTACACCTGACAGTCTAAACTCCACAGTTAGGAGGTAGCAACAAAATTCTTAAATTATTGATGAAAAACAGAGCGCTGTTTGGAGGCGGGAATATGTAAAAAAATCCCGGTAAACCCTGTAGAGTTTTGCCGGGATGCCTATTCTTGCTGAATATATTTTAATTTACTGCAAAACGGGTATGCTAAATCCCGCTTGAGGTCAATTCCTGCTCTCCTTCCGGCACTTGAATTACTAAAACCGGTACCGAAGATTTTCTGATGACCTTTTCAGAGGTTGAGCCAAGCAGTGCATCTATGAGAAAAGACCGGCGGTGGGCGCCCATGACAATAACATCAGCCCCTGTCTCGGGGGCCTGCCGGACAATTTCATCTGCCGGCGAGCTGGCTTCCACTACAAGTATCTTTTCCACCCTGTAGCTGCAGCTGCTGTCATCGTCCAGCTTTTTACAGAAGGTCTGGAGATGTTTTTTAATCCTCGATGCTGCATTCTCTTCCTCATGCTCGACAACTTCATGGATGCTATGGGGACCTATATAGCCGTCAATTAATGCCTCCTGATCAGGTGTCAGGGTTTCCATAACATGCAGAACCGTGATGGCAGCATCAAACTTTTCAGCCAAAGCCATGGCATGTCGGTAGATGTAAGCTGAGTTGGGCCCAATTCCCGTACAATATAGTATTTTTTTGATGTCCGGTAACAGGTTCATTTCATCCCTCTTTTTAATTTATAGGCTTCAAGCTGCTTGCAGCTGCAGGTCTTTTTTATTACGGGCTTTCTGCATGATAATAACCAGGGCAACTACGGCTAAGCCTGCTCCATCTGTTAAAAATGTCGGCCAATATAGAAGTATGGTTCCGGCTGCAAGCAAAACCCACTCGAAAATATTTGTTTTTCGTATCAGGTAAAACATAAACAGGGCAGAAAAAGCGATGGTGCCAAGAACAGCTGAAAACATGGAAGAAAATATCATCAACGTTGAAGGTTTTGTTTCAGCTATTATTGTATTGCTCTCAATACGCTGGCCCTTTGAAATAACAAGATCCTTAATGCGGCCATCTTTTTTTGCCACAACTTTTTTAATGGCTTCACCATCAAGAAGCACTGCTATTTCCTGGCCTTTTTTAAATTCCTGTCCTTTTTCAATCTTGAGTTCAAGTACTGTGGCACCCATGATCTCGTCATCAATCTGCGGTCCAATAATGGGTTTTCCTTCAAAAAGGATCTGCGGTGTAAAGGCAAATAGCAGGGGTACGACATAAAGCAGCTTTGCAAACTTGAACGATGTCCAACCAGTCTTCCAGGGATCAGATCCCGCTATTGCGGCCCCGGCATAGGCAGCGACGCAGACAGGAGGTGTAATATTGGAGTCCTGACTGAACCAGTACACGATCATATGGGCCGCGATAAGAACAACCCCCATTTCCGTCAGGGGCGGCACTGCAAGAACCGCGGTGATCAGATAAGCAGCAGTAACCGGAACTCCCATGCCAAGGACGAGTGAGGCAATAGCAACCAGACCCATGGCAAGAAGAAGGTTACCGTTGGCGAGCGAAATAATAATGTCGGAAAACTTCAGCCCTATACCGGTAAGAGAGATGGTGCCCACGATAATGCCGATGACCCCGAGGGTGGCACCGATAATCAGGGTATTTCGAGCACCGGTCAGAATGGCCTCCCATATCTCCTTTGGCCCCATTCTGGTTTCCTTGCGTACCCAACTGATGCCGATACAGGAAATTGTGGCCCAGAAGGCTGAATATCCGGGCGAACGCCCCATGACCATAAGCACCGTGATGATCACCAGGGGGAGAGAAAAGTACCACTCGCGTTTGAGCACAACAGTCCAGTGTTCCAAATTATCTTCGGTAAGTCCCTTGATATTATGTTTCTTAGCCTCAAAATGGATCATGCAGAACACTGAGAAAAAATAAAGAAGGGCTGGGAAAACGGCGATCATCATGATAGAGGCATAGGGGGTTTCCGTCAGTTCCGCCATAAGAAAGCCGCCGGCTCCCATGATCGGAGGCATGAACATGCCGCCGATTGAGGCTGAGGGCTCAATGGCGCCTGCCACATGGGGCTTGAAGCCGGCCCGCTTCATAAGCGGTATGGTAAAGGCACCGGTGGAAACCGTATTGGCGATGGCGCTGCCGGATACCGAGCCGAACAGGCCTGAAGCAATAACAGCCACCTTGGCCGGCCCGCCGGTGGTCTTGCCGGCAAGGGCCATGGGCAGGTCGATAAAGAATTTCCCGGCCCCGGACTTGTGCAGAAAAGCGCCGAAAAAAATGAACAGGATCACATAGGTGGCCAGGACATTGGCCATGACTCCGAATACGCCGTTGGTTGAAAGGTAAAGGGCATTACTCAGACGCTCAAAGCCAAAGCCGCGATGGGCGATGACCTCCGGGAAATAGGGGCCAAAATAGGCGTAGCAGAGCATAAAAACGCCGATGAGCGTCATGGACCATCCGAGAACCCTGCGGCAGACCTCCAGAGAAATAACCACCCCGATCATGCTTATCATGGCGTCAAGCTCGGTTTCGGCACCGGCCCGGTAATTGAGGTTCTCAAACTCCATAATCCAATAGAAGATGATTCCTGCTGAGATCAAGGCCAACAGGATATCGGAGAGTGTTGGGTTCTCATCCCACTTTTCTGCCATTTTTTTATCAAAAAATAGGAGAACCGCAGCGATTATCACTGAGCCAAGGCCAAGGACCCACAATTGCATTGCAGCCGATAATGCTGCCCCCAAGCCGTCTTTACGCCAGGCCTTGTTGATCACTAGGAGGTAATCATGAAAAGCAACTGTATCTCCTCCATAAAACAGGAAAAGGCTGAGAGCCGCTGAAATGAGAAACCCGGTAAAAAGTGTCAGGGGTATGCGCATATAGAGTTTGCCTGCCGGATAAAGCAGAAAAACCAGGACATAAGTGATAAAGACGTAAACGCCCCGGTGATACTGGGTGGCAACCGTGGCTATGCCTGCCGTATAAAAATAAAAAATCACCATGGAAGCGCCCAGCAGGGCCGTGATCCAATTCCAGACTCCTGGGGGCTTCCTGGCGCTTTTGGCATCCTTTTCGACGAGTTTTTTGAGTTTCTTTTGATCTTTTTTGTCAATACTTGAAATTTCTTTCTCAAGATCTTCAGACATTCCCCATCCCCCTCGTCAATGTTAAAGGAATTGGGGCAGCAGGCATTACTGCCCACTACCCCATTCTTTATATAACAACAAATATATTATTTTTGATTTTCATTAATTGTCAAACCTTTTTCCTCCCAGAACTTCTGGGCACCAGAATGAACAGGCGTAACAACACCACTCAGTCCGCCTTCAACAGACATGGCTTTTGCAGTGCTTTTCACCTTGACCATGTAACCGAGTCCTTCCTTGGAGTAGATATCTGCCAATGCCTTATACACAACATCATCTTTCACATGATCGCCGGCAACCCAGAGGGCGGAATCCTGGAAAGACGGTGTATCATAATCAACACCACTGTATGTATTGGCAGGAATTGTCAGATTGGTATAGAAGGGATATTCCTTGAAAAAGCCTGCCTTCTCACCTGCCTCCACGACATTGAGCAGCTTGATTTTGTTGCTGGCTGCCGCCTGGATGACAGAAGAGTTCGGGAAACCGGCAAACACCCACATGGCGTCAATCAGATTGTCGCCCAGGGCGGAAGCCGCCTTTGAGTAACCGATAAACTCAACGTTCATTTTGTCCCACAGGCCCAGGCTGGTAAAGAACCGCTGGGCTGCACCGGCAGCACCGGAACCGGGACCGCCTACCGCTATACGTTTGCCGACCAGGTCTTCCACCTTGTTAATGCCGCTGTCAGCCTTGACGATAAGATGCGCCGGAGCACCGTACAGATAGGCCATGGCCTTGACGTTTTTGTACTCCCTTGTGTCCTGGGTCAGTTTGCCGTTCCTGCCAAGGTAGGTGTCGCCGGAATAAACGATACCGAAGTCTGCATCACCGGAATTGACCCGGCGAAGGTTCTCGAGAGACCCGGCAGATGCCATATTGGAAACCTCTAGGTTATCAATGTTTTTTGACAGGCGGGTTGCTATACCGTTGGAAAAATACTGAAATGTCCCGCCTTCAGGACCTCCTGAGAATGCAAGCCGATCCTTGGCCAATGCTGCCAGGGGGCTCATGGCTAAAGCAAACACCAGAGAAGCCGCTACTAGAAAACTGAATTTTTTAAACATAGATTTCACCCTCCATAAGCTGATTTTTACATTTATGGACCTGGCTTTCCACCGGTCCTCTCTGCCTGAAACATGAAGTGCAGGAGTTTTGCGGCACCCCCAAAAATCCTTCATTATCAGACAAATTTTCCTGTGTTTATTTATGGCGGCATTTTGCCAGGCTGGAGCTGCAAAATCAATCCGGAGAATTCTGATTTTTCTGTCGGAAATATTCTTACAGTAAACAGGAAAGCCACTCATTAATGGGGAGTGGCTTTCCTGTTTGTATCATTATTGCTTTATGAAATTATCAGGCCTGATGATAGTCTTTCAAATCAATATTCATGCCTTTTTCTTCGATATCTATATCCTGCTCGACCAGGTTTTCAATGTTGATATCATGCTCAACTATCATTTTCAGGTTGGATAGCTGCTTGATTCTGTCCCGGTCAGCCACCGTATCAAGTTTTTTTATCTCTGCTGCCAGATAATCACGGAATTCTTCCAGTTCGGTCCTGGAATTCTTGTTATACAGCTTATTGCTGATCTTTTTTAGTTCCCTGGCCCGGGAATTAAGTTCTTCTTCCAGTTTTTCAATTTCAGCATGTAGTTCAATCCAATTATCTATCAGTGTCCGTTCTTTTTCCGTAATATCCATTTCTCAATCTCTCGCAAATTAAAATATTAGTGCACAGCTAGCAGAGGAAAAACAGTCCCTTGTCCTTAATTCTCAAAACCCATTATGGAGAAATAATCCCTGTCCTTTTCCCTAACTTTTAGCCAGCATCCTATCGCTCATTATTTATAGCATATTTCATGTTTGAAAAAACAGCTTATTTTCAAAAAACGAATGTATTGCGGTCGGCCCCCGGCTCCGCGGGATATAGATAACCCTGCCGGCAGCAATGGGTTGTTTTTGAAATAGCTCCCCGGTCGAGGAGATGAACCTTTGCAATATCCACTTTTATTGGAATGCTGAGCATAAATCTGCAGCATATTCAACTTATGTGGAAGACGGCAGTAATTCGGGCTGGGCCTGCCAGAAACCGGCGGCAGGGAGCCTTGTGCAAAAACATGTTGAATATAACGGCTGCGAGGGCATAATTCCAGGTGATACTATTGGGGTCCACTGGGGCTATACCACCTGTGATATTGTCTCAGAGGGAGTAACGCCGATGGGTGGGGGTCTGAATGCCTGCCTGACTACCGTTTGTTCCAAACCCCAGTTAAGGGTCGTGGCGCAGGTCCTTCTCCTGCAGAAAAACGGCGAGCAGAAATTCGCCGATTCTCCAATCAGCCATGATGATCCCACTGTGGTTTATACCGGATCCAAGACCGGCACCAGTTACAGCAATGATCACTGCTCTCCCTTCCAGGTTACCTGGGACATGAAAAAACCTGTGACTCACTTGATATTGACGATTTCAGCAAATGGTGCAACACAAACAAGTATAAAGATCACCATGCCCATGGTGTGAGAGAATTGGTAACATCAGAATCTCTGTTGAGTAAAATACCCCGGTGAAAACAACATATATTATTCCTGTCCGGCCGATTCAGCAGGAGTCGGCCGGTACTACCAGTCTGCAGGTTCAAACCCTATTTTGGAATACCATCCTTTCTTATTTCAGCAGGTAAAAAAAATAACATTCAGCACAGCCGTCCATACCTTGGCCTCTTGTAAATAAATACCTGTAAAAGTGCTGGATTGCCCCCGTAAAAGCCGATCGACATGTTAAACAATTCAAAAACCTGATCACCCTTTCTAGGATATATTTTCGTTTTATTGAAAATAGTTCTACCCTGCTTCTGGTCACCGGTTAAATCTTCATAAATTGTCTTTCTCTCCTCTGGCTTTTGTAGTGCGCCCTTTTATAACTTTCATGTTTCTATGAGTTTATTCTGGATGGCAAAGCGGGAAAGTTCAGCATTATTACGCAGGTTTAATTTTTTCAGCAGCCGCAATCTGTAGGTGTCCACGGTTTTGGTGCTGATTGCATAAGCCTCGGCAATTTCATGATTCGTGTGGCCCATGGCCAGTCTTCTCAACACCTGCAGTTCCCGGTTTGAAAGCGAATCCAGGGACGACTTGCCTCCGGCTCCTTTGGCAACCCGCAGGGCAAGAGCCTCACTTGCTTCTGCCGTAAGGTATCTCGATCCGCTCATTACCTGGCGGATAGCTTTGACAATATGTTCCGGAGCAGACCGCTTGGTGATATATCCCATGGCTCCCGCCTCAATTGCCCGCACCACATACTGCTCCTCCTCATGCATTGTCAGCATGATAATGGGAAGTTCCGGCAAATAAATTTTCAACTGGCTGATCACTTCAAGTCCATCCAATCCCGGCATGGAAATATCGACAACAGCCACATCAGGCTCCTTTTCCCGGGCAAGCTGGATCGCAGCTTTTCCGTCATCCGCCTCGGCAACAACCTCAATCTCTTCACTTTCCTCAATTATGCGGCGCAGGCCGGCCCGTACAATAGAATGATCATCTGCAAGCAGTACCTTAATCATAAAATTTCCTTATCTGTAACTCAGATGGGAACGGTGAACTGGACATGACAGCCCTTGCCTTTTTCAGAGGTTACCCCCAGTGTTCCCCCGGCCAGGACGGCACGCTCGCGCATACCGGCGATACCGACTCCCGCAAACTCGGCAAGCCTTTCGGTATCAAACCCCCTGCCATCGTCCCTGACAGAGAGACTTAACATCTCCTGCTCGGCTTTGAGAACCACAGATACCCGGCTGGCCTCGGCATGGCGGGCCACATTGGTCAAGGCTTCCTGGCAGATCCTGTATGCCGCGGTCGAGACTGTTTCATTTAATTTCATACCGTTCCTGTGCTCAAAAATACAGTTAATGCCGCTGCGATTCTCAAAATCGTTCGTCAGCCATTCCAAGGCATCCACCAAGCCCAAATCATCCAGAATACCGGGACGCAACCTTATTGCGATAGAACGGACATCCTTGATGGTTTTATCTATCAGGTCACACATTGTCAAGGCACGCTGGGCGATTTTGGCATCACTGCCCTTTAATCGTTCCTGCATCCAGACAGCATCCATGCGCAAGGCGGTCAATACCTGACCCAGTTCATCATGAAGTTCCCGGGCAATAGCCGTGCGTTCCTGTTCCTGGCTGGCCATAATCCTGCCGGAAAGGCGGCGCAGCTGGTCCTGGGCCTTTTTGACTGCAGTTATATCAGTGGATATGCCACATACCCCATTAACCGCACCTGCATCATCATAGACCGGGAACTTTACCGACAGGTAGGTATGCATATCTCCATTATGATTCACCTGTTCCTCCACCTGCATTGACTTGCCCTGATTCAGCACCTGGAGATCACTTTTACGAAACTTATCAGCAACCTCCTTTGACACTATCTCATAGTCGGTTTTACCGCGGACTTCCTCATTGCTCACCCGGAACAACTGTTCAAACCGGGAGTTGACCAGAATATATCTGCCTTCCCTATCCTTGACGTAAACGACATCGGGCGTGAACTTCAGAATGTTGGTAATCTCCCTGGTGCGGATGGAGACCTGTTTTTCCAAGTCCTTGGAATAACTGGAAAGCTCCTCCTTAGCAACCTTTAGGGCTTCCAAGGCCCTGTTCCTTTCGGTAACATCAATAGACACGGCCAGCGTCCTAAAAATCTCACCATTTTCATCACGCTCCCCGATCGCTGACAAAAGAATGTCTATAGCTTGCCCATCCTTTTTGATAATCTGATAAGGAACATCAGTACAGTAGCCTCTCTTGAAAAACTCTGGAAATACCTCCTGTTCGGCATATCTTTTGGAATCTTCCGTGAAAAAGTCAGTCAACTTCTTACCAACAACTTCCTCTTTAGTGTACCCGAGCATTTCACTCCAGTAATTGCTGACGCTGACAATTTCTCCATTTCTGTTAATGGAATGGAGCATTGCCGGAGTATTATGATACAGGGACCGGTAGCGTGCATCACTTTCACGCAATGCCTCCTCTGCTGCCTTGCGATGCCTGATCTCATGGCTTGCCTGTCTATACAGCATAAAAACAGAGAGACACATAACGACAAAAAGAGCCAGCGTAATGGGACGAACAAAAACTACAAGAGGTTTGAAGGCTTTCTGGGTGACTTGCTGCATATCCAGAAGATGGTTGACCTGCCAGCC
>JAFDCT010000067.1 GCA_019312695.1 Deltaproteobacteria bacterium
TCCTTCAACCTGGCTAACAATAGGCGTCTGCATTTTCATGGCTTCAACAACAGCCAGCTTATCCCCGACTGCAACTTCCTCATCCTCTTTTACAACTATTTCGCATACGTTGCATGAGAAGGTAGCCCGCATATCGCCGGTCTTGGCAAGATCTTCGATCTCTTTTTTACTCAGTTGCGGACCAGCCGCAGCTGCAGCCTCCTTTGCTTCCTCCTGGAATGTATAGTTGCGCTCCTGGTGGTCTACATTCAGATAGATAGACCATTCGCCCTTTTCATCCTTCTGTTTGGGACCGACCTCTATAACATGCTCTTTGCCGTAATGGTCTTTGAACATCAGTGATTCACCGAGTTTATAGCCGCCACGCCTTAAGAATATACTCGGTGGCAGAACATAGACCTTGCCGAACTCTTCTTCAAATTTGAAAAAGTTGACTGCATCATTCGGGTGCTGGAGGTATGTGACCAGTTGCTGGTCCGTCGGCTTGTGCCCCAACCGCTCGGCAAGGACTGCCCTCTCTTTCTCAATGTCAATATCCTCGATATCCTCCACCCCGCCTTCTTCTTCAAGTATTTTCTGCCAGTTGGAGCCAAAAACCTTTTCATATATCCAATCGGCCGGTCGGTAGAATGGAAAGGGACCGTATTTGCCCAGTAAAAGATTTTTAAGGTCACCGGAAGGATTCCCATAGCGGTCTTTCTCAAGGACGTTGGTCACAGCGGTTGTCCATAGGATCTGTGAGCCGGGGGTAACGGACCACCAGTTGCCCAGTTCAATCTGAACCTTGGGCAATTCGTCATGAAGAATGGTAGGCATTTTATCAAGGAATTTTCCTTTAACAGCCTGCTCAAAACTGCTTCCCATGGCCCCACCCGGGAGTTTGTGAATTTGGACGGTAGGTGAGAACCCTTTAAATTGGGATTCGAAATATTCGTAGTGATCCCTTTCGTTGCGCAGAACTTCGGATGTTTCAATCACCGCCTCTTCATTGAGGCCTATGGCTGTCTTGCCATATTCTTTTAGCGTATGAATGACACTCAGCAGAGGGGGAGGCCCGTAATAACCGGTAAAGGCATGATCTGAGGCATCGACAATGGTTGCCCCATTGAGAACGGCAGCTGTGATCCTGCCGATATCGTTGCCATCGGTATTGTGGCCGTGATAGTGAATGACAAGTTCGGGATAAGTCTGTTTGATGGCAGCAACCAGTTCACCTATACGTTTTGGTGTACCGAGACCGCCATGATTTTTAATGCAGAGAATAATTTCGTCACCTGTTACATCCAGAATTTCCTTTACTTTGCCCACATAGAATTCATCGGTATGTTCCGGTCCTGTTGAAAAACAAATTGACGGTTCAAGTACCTTTTCGGCCAGCTGAACTTCCTCAAAGACTGCCTGCATATTTGGAATATGATTCATAAAGTCAAAAACACGCCAGACATCTACATATCGGGCGAATTCACGTACTGCAAAGCGGATGACATTTTGCGGATACGGCCTGTAGCCGAAGAGATTGACTCCACGGCAAAGTGTCTGAAACATGGTATTGGGCATTTTTTCGCGGAGCAATTCCAGTTTCAGAAAGGGATCAACCTGTTTTCGTAAAATATCCACATGCACAGAGGCGCCGCCGGTAATTTCCAGGGAAAAATAATTAGCATTTTCTCTGGACTCAGCAGCAAGAAGATCGGTGTGTAAAAGGATCCTGTTTTTGAAATCTGATTGGGACAGGTCACGGGCCGTGTTGGTCAGATAATAACCCTCTGCCTGCCGCAGGATCTGCAGTGCTTCCTTTGGTTTCATTCCTTGAACAATTCTTTCCATAATCGTACCTGCTGTTTGTATATTGCGTTATTAGATCGCGTAAGTGTTTTCTTCCTTATAGTGTATATCAGCAATCAGTTTTGCCAGTTTGTTTATCTCGGTATTCTGTTCTTCATAATCCAAAAGATGCGCATGGGTCTCAAGATATGAGGTGTCAAAGTCACCCTTTTGGAAGTCTTGGTCATTGACCAGTTCCAGATAGAACGGGATGGTGGTCTTGGGACCAATGATGACAAAGTTCTTGAGGCAGCGCTTGAGTCTGTCGACAGTCTCATTCCAGCTGTAACCATGGACGGTCAGCTTAACAAGCAGGGAGTCATAAACTTCGGGGATGGTGTAGCCCTGGTAGACAAAACCGTCAAGCCGCACACCATAACCACCGGGTGAACGATATATGCTGACTGTCTTGCCGCCTTCAGGCATGAAGTTGTTTTTGGGGTCCTCGGCATTGATCCGCATTTCAATGGCATGGCCCCTGATCTTAACTTCATCCTGCGTGAAGAGCAGTTTTTTGCCAAATGCCAGCTTGATCTGGGTGCGGACGATGTCAATGCCTGTCACCATTTCTGTGACAGTATGTTCCACCTGGACCCTTGTATTGATCTCCATGAAATAATAGTTCAAATCCTTGTCAACTAGAAACTCGACTGTGCCGGCATTGGTATAATTTGCCGCCTTTGCTGCCTTGACCGCGGTTTCACAAATTGAGTCAATGATTGACTTGTCCTGAATCATGGATGGGGCAATCTCTACGAGTTTCTGGTTACGCCGCTGAATCGAACAGTCTCTTGTGCCCAGGTGGACAACATCGCCAAAGGTATCGGCTATGATCTGAACCTCGACATGCTTGGGATTCACAACAACTTTTTCCAGGTAAACATTGTCATTATTGAAGGCAGCCTTGGCCTCGGCCCGGGCCGCGGGAATCTGTTCTTTCATCTGGTTGTCGTTTTCAATACGGCGTATACCGCGGCCGCCACCTCCGGCTGTGGCCTTGAGCATAATGGGATAGCCGTATTCAACAGCAAAGGCAAGAGCCTCCTGCACTCCTGCATCACCGGGTGTCAGGTTGGAAGTGCCTGGGACCATGGGAATGTTGGCACCTGCCATGATCTCACGGGCAATGACCTTATTGCCCAGATTGGTGATGACCTCAGATGTCGGACCAATAAAAACAAGGCCTGCCTCTTCACAGGCTTTGGCGAAGTCCGGGTTTTCGGCCAGAAAGCCATAACCGGGATGAACAGCATCAGCACCTGATTTCCGGGCAGCTTTTATTACTTTTGCAATATCCAGGTAATCTTTACGCGGGCCGTCTCCAAGCCATATTGCCTCATCCGCTACCCGTACATGCAAGGCTTCAGTATCAGGTGTTTCATATATGGCAACAGCTTTATGCCCTAATTCCTGAGCAGCCCGAATGATTCGAATAGCAATCTCTCCGCGGTTTGCAACGAGTATCTTCTTCATAGAGTGATTTCCTTATTTTGCCTAATATTCATCCATCAGAAAAAATTTTATCTTTCCTTAAACAGTCATAATAATCCGGCAGGTTTTAACATTTCAGAGGAATGAACCGGGGGATTACAGTGCTGTAACAAGGAGGTGTAAGACTGCGGCAGAATTATCAGTTTATAAAGCTGCAGCCTGTAAAAAAATAATTCCTATCATAATTACTTTCATCAGGCAAGCAAAAGTGTCTTTTATTTCGTTTGACTTAAATTTTTACAGGGATTCTGGTTCAGATTATTTGCTTATGGGAATCTGAAAGAGATATAGTGAGGGCTACATACTAAATGAACGGCTAATCTCCAGAAGTTCTTCAAAACAGGATACATCATAAATTTTTCTGCGTATGGCGGAACCGCCAGCTATACCTTTAAAATATCGGCCTGCGTGGTTTTTTATCTTGGCTAGGATTTTATCAGGTCTGCTGTATTTCTGTATAAGGCAAAGATGATCTGCCAAACCTTTCATGCGCTTTGCAAGGGTTGTTGGTGTACCGTCTTCTGAAAACACCCATGGATTTCCAAGGGCGCCTCTGCCTATCATCACCCCATCACAGCCGCTTATTTGCAGGAAAGTAAGTCCATCCTGATACGTTGATATATCACCATTGCCGATTACCGGTATTGATACACTTTTTTTTACGCGTGAAATAGTTTGCCAGTCAACTTCACCGCCAAACCCCTGAGTCCATGTGCGGCCGTGAACGGCAATGCCGCTAGCCCCATTATCTTCGGCCATCCTGGCGAATTCAGGTGCTACTAGTGTATCATGACTCCATCCTGTTCGAATCTTAACTGTAACCGGCAGTGATGTTTTGCTGCACACTTGACGGATAATGGCTGCCGCAAGATCCAGGTTCTTCATGAGGGCAGCACCCGCCCCCTTTTTTACAACTTTTTTGACCGGACAACCCATGTTGATGTCAATGATATCAACATTCATGTCTGAAACAATTCCAGCTGCCTCCCCCATCAAAACCGGATCGGCTCCAAAAAGCTGCAGGGAGACAGGCCGTTCCTCCGATACAGTCCGGGTCATCTGCAAGGTCTTTTTTTTATTATAGACCAGGCCATGACAGCTGATCATTTCAGTATAACAAAGCCCTGCACCATACTGTCTACAGAGCAGCCGGAAGGGAAGATCCGTATAACCGGCCAGTGGAGCCAGAATGAGAGGTTTGTGTATCTGTAGGGATTTGAGCTGAAAAGTATGGATCACAGGCAGTTCAAATAAGTTTGATGGAAAATGTTTTTTGTAAAAAAGCTGGATATTGTTTCTTGAATTTAGCGCATGTTATTGACAATTTCGTGTGTTCTCAGATAGATGAGTTCAGCTATTTCATCGCCAATGCGAAGCAGGGCTTTCTGCTTATTAAACTCTGTCCTTTCTCCTATCGGATCAATTATAAAAGGTTCACTAATAGTATACTGCTTTTCCTGCCACAGAACCGTATTGTTGCGATTATCATGTAAGGTGAAGCGGACAGTCAGCCTAATCTTGATTTCAAGAGCTTCTTCCGATGG
The DNA here is from genome assembly GCA_019312695.1 of Deltaproteobacteria bacterium. GTDB lineage: Bacteria > Desulfobacterota > Desulfobulbia > Desulfobulbales > BM004 > BM004. The sequence continues at coordinate 4,860 of JAFDCT010000067.1, forward strand.
TCCATAAAAGAGACCTGGCAAATTAATGGCTGATATCTCGCCCGTAAGTTTGAGATCAGCCTGGTCTTCATCGAAAATCACTATTATTCTGCTGGAGTTCTTGAACCAGGCATTGAATAACCGGAAGTATAGAGATTCAAGACCAAGTTCATTGGTCCGGTTCTGCCATGTTGTGAGCAGCAATGTTTTATCAGGAGCTTCTGCTGATTTTTGTTTGACATAGGGGTTACTGTAGCCGCAGCTGCTTAAGGTCAACGCCAATATGAGCAGCGATGTCAATAAAAGGGCAGGGCGCAAACCCGGATGTCCTGACTTATTGTTTGGCACAATAATATCCCTGCCGTGATTCTTTTTGACTCGTAGATATCTAGGCAACCACATTAACAAGTTTTTTGGGGACAACGATTACTTTTCGAATGGGTTTCGCGCCCACGAACTTTTGCACCTTGTCATCCTGCAGGGTGAGTTCCTTGAGCTCATCATCACTAATTTCAGGGGACACAAGCAAACGGCTGCGAACCTTGCCGTTAACCTGCAGAACTACAGTAATTTCTTCCTCTTTGGCCGATTCGGCGTTAAAGGAGGGCCAGGTTTGTTTTTCTATACTTTCTTCATGGCCGGTTATTTCCCAGAGTTCAGAACAGAAATGTGGCGTCATGGGGCTGAGAAGCAATAATGTCGAGTCCACAGCCTCCTTGATTACCGCAGGCATGATCTCATGATCTGCTTCATCTGAAACCACTGAGAGCATGAGGTTAACCAGTTCCATAACAGCAGAGATTGCAGTATTGAAATGAAAGTCATTTTCCAAGTCCGTGGTAACCTTGCGAATTGTCTGGTGTGTCTTCCTGTGGAGGGCCCGGCTTTTTTCATCAAGATCAGAAGGTAACTGTGCCGGCGCGTTAAGCAGCAGGTTCTTGTTGTTTTCAACAAAGCGATAGACTCTGTTTAAAAAGCGGGAGGCACCTTCGACACCTTTGTCACTCCAGTCGAGATCCCTTTCTGGCGGTGCGGCAAAGAGACTGAAGAGACGGACGGTGTCGGCTCCGTATTCTTCAATAAGGTCATTCGGGTCAACCACATTACCTTTGGACTTGGACATCTTGACTCCGTCTTTAATTACCATGCCCTGGGTCAGGAGGTTTTTGAAAGGCTCACCTATGGATATATAGTGAAGATCGCGGAGCACCTTTGTGAAGAATCGTGCATAGAGCAAATGTAATATAGCATGTTCTACGCCGCCGATATATTGATCGACAGGCAGCCAGTGATCCACCCTGTCACGATCCAGAGGGCCTTCTGTATAGTCAGGACAGGCATAACGGGCAAAATACCAGGACGATTCCACAAATGTATCCATGGTGTCGGTCTCTCGTTTTGCCTCTCCTCCGCAGGAAGGGCAGGTCGTTCTATAAAAGCTTTCAAGGAAATGGAGAGGCGAGCGACCGCTTCGGTCCGGTTTGGCATCCGGGGGCAGAACAACGGGCAGATCTTGTTCCGGAACGGGCTGTACACCGCAGGTGGTGCAATGAATCATGGGAATAGGTGTCCCCCAATAGCGCTGCCTGGAAATTCCCCAGTCTCGCAAGCGAAAGGTTGTCTTGCTTTTGCCAAATCCCTTTTCCTCAGCAAAGGCTGTAATGGCAGATTTGGCATCATCTGAGTTTAAACCGCTGAAGTGTGCAGAGTTTGTCAATATACCCGGTGCTTCAAAAGCAGCTGAGAGATTTTCGGAATCGAGCTGTTTATTCTCAGGCTGGACAACAACCTTGATCGGCAATTCGTACTTTTGGGCAAACTCAAAATCCCTCTGGTCATGGGCAGGAACGGCCATAACTGCGCCGGTTCCGTACTCCATGAGAACAAAATTTGCGGTAAAAATGGGAATACGGTTACCTGTAAAAGGGTTAATGCAATATTGACCGATGAAAATCCCTTCCTTTTCCAGCTCTTCACCAGGTCTTTGTTTTTTTTTGGCAATTTTCGTCCTGGCCACGAACTCTTCCACCAGTTCCGTCTGCCCGGTATGCTTGCTCAATTCAACCAGAGGGTGTTCAGGTGCAATGGACATGAAGGTTGCCCCGAATATAGTGTCAGGGCGGGTGGTAAAAATTGTCAGGACATGATCTGTGCCTTCAACCGGAAAATTAATTTCAACTCCGACGCTTTTGCCAATCCAATTCCGCTGCATGGTTAAAACTTTTTCAGGCCATCCTGTGAGATTTTCACACTCTGACAGAAGTTCATCGGCATAATCGGTAATCCGGAAAAACCAGCCATGCATGTCCTGCGGCAGTACCTGGTTGTCACATCGCCAGCATTGACCGTCAATAACCTGTTCATTGGCCAGAACCGTCTGGCATGATTCACACCAGTTAACCGAGGTTAACTTCCGGTAAACAAGACCCTTCTCGTACATCTTGATGAAGAATAGTTGTTCCCAGCGATAGTATTCAGGATCACAGGTTGCAAGTTCCCTGTCCCAGTCGTAACTAAAGCCCATGCGTTGGAGCTGGCTTTTCATGTAATCAATGTTTTCATAGGTCCATTTGGCAGGGTGAGTATCATGCTTTAAGGCGGCGTTTTCCGCAGGCAGGCCAAAGGCATCCCATCCCATAGGATGCAGGACATTGAAGCCCCTCATTCGTTGGAATCGGGCTATCACATCACCAATGGAATAGTTTCGTACATGCCCCATGTGGATCCTGCCGGAAGGATAGGGGAACATTTCAAGCAGGTAGTATTTCAGGCGGGTAGAATCTTCATCGACCTTGAAGGTTTGTTCAGAAAGCCAGTGATTTTGCCACTTGGTTTCAATGGAAACGAAGTCATAGCGGTCCGGATCTTTTTGTGACGAGATGGTCATGGTCGATGCTCTATATTATGAGCTTGATTCCACATAAGAAGCTGGGACCTCAAGATGGGAGTAATTTTCAAAGGTAGTAAATTTGTCAATAAAGGTGAGGTCAACGGTACCGGTGGGTCCATTTCTCTGTTTGCCGATAATCACCTCTGCAATGCCTCGCCTGGGATTATCTTCACTTTTATTATAGACTTCATCCCGGTAAAGGAAACAGATAACATCGGCATCCTGCTCGATGGCTCCTGACTCACGTAGATCTGATAACTGCGGTCTTTTGTTCGGCCTGGATTCCAGGCTGCGGTTCAACTGAGAAAGTGCCATAACCGGGAGATCAAGCTCCTTGGCCATGGCCTTTAAGGACCTTGATATTTCACTGATTTCCTGTTCACGGCGTTCCGCATTGGATCTGCCACGCATGAGCTGCAGGTAGTCAACCACTACCATGCCGATGTTGTGTTCCGCTTTCAGGCGCCGGGATTTCGCCCGCATTTCCAGCACACCAATAGCAGGGGTGTCATCGATAAAGATCGGCGCCTCAGAGAGAATACCTGTGGCCCTGGCAAGTTTGGGCCAGTCATGATCACGGATAAAACCTGTCCGCAGATCCTGTGAGTCAACCCGGCTTACAGAGCACAACATACGCATGCCGAGTTGTTCCTTGGACATTTCCAAACTGAAGACTGCAACAGGGATTTTATGAAAAATTGCGGCATTTTGAACAATATTAATGGCCAGAGCTGTTTTGCCCATACTTGGGCGGCCTGCCAGGATGATCAGGTCAGAGGGTTGGAGACCGGATGTTATCCTGTCGAGATAATCATAACCGGTCGGCACCCCGGTTATAAGTTCTTTTTTCTCAGCAAGTTTTTCCACCCGTTTGAAGGTCTCCGGGATAATCTTGCTGAGCGCCTGGTAATCCTGGCTGCTCTTGCTGCGGGAAATTTCAAAGATAGTCTGCTCAGCATCATCAACCAGGCTGTCAATATCATCCTGTTCTTCGTAACAGCGGGAAGCTATCTCGGTACAGGTCTGGATGAGATTGCGCAGGACCGCCTTTGCGCGGATTATCTGTGCATAATATATGATATTGGCCGCAACTGGCACGATATCGGTAAGAGTGGAAAGGTAGGCCGGGCCGCCGGCAGCATCAAGCTGGTTTCTGTCGTTTAAGAGATTGGTAACCGTTATGATATCCTGTGGCTCATTTTTTTCAAAAAGAGCCACCATTGCCCTGAAGATGATCTTATGAGCTTCACGGTAGAAATCATCAGGTATCAGAAGTTCCAGTATCTTTACCAGTGCACCTTGCTGCAGCAGTATGGAACCCAGTACGCATTGCTCCGCCTCCAGGTTCTGAGGAGGCAAACGATGCGAATCCGAGGGTGTTATCGGCTTTGATGCTGATCTGCCAGCTTCCATGGCCCTGTCACCCTTTTTCATCTCTTATATTTCAGTTTCCAGAGGAATGACCTGAACAGTGATGTCCGAAGTCATCTGGTAACCGACCTTAACCGCTACAGTGAATTCACCAAGAGTCTTGATGGGCTCTGTAAGAAGAATGTTCTTCTTTTCGATCTGAACGTCCATTTCTGCCAGTTTTTCAGCTATGTCGGCAGCAGTGACTGAGCCAAAAAGTTTTTCTTCCTCGCCCACGCGATGCTTAATGGTAATAATGGCACCGGCTATTTTCTTTGACAGGGTCTCAGCCTCCTGTCGCTGTTTTTCCCTTCTGGCTACAATTGTTGCTTTTTCCTGTTCCAACAGGGCCAGATTGGCCTTATTGGCAATAACGGCCATTTTTTTGGGAATAAGATAATTCCTGGCATAACCTGGTTTTACTTTTACAATATCTCCTTCTTCGCCAAGAGTTTCAACAGTTGTTTTTAGAATGAGCTCCATATTCCTACCTCGATAAATTTCCTTTCAAAATACTATTTGTTCTTGTTTGTAATAAATAAAAAAACATAAAATTTCTCGTCAAAGAGAACTGTTTTGGCTGTCACTTACATGGTCAAGCTTTCTGAAGTCAGCCCAGACATCAACTAAACCGAGAAATGATAATATGATGATGCCATAGGTTTGTATGAAGATCAACGCATAAATCAGGACACGGATCAAACTGGGTACGGACCATCTATTTAGAAGGCTTGCAGCTATGGCAAGTCCTTGAAAAAAATATAATGTAGTGCAAATAATCAAACCGTTAAGACCAAAGATATTTAACGGTCTTGGGAGCAGCAGAAAAAATATTCCGGACAGAACCACCAGCCATACAAGAGGATCAGGCAGTTTCCATTCATTATACTCTGGCCAAGGAGTCTGCTCCCTGTTCTTTTTTTTGAGAAGCCAGTTCCCAAGGGCCAGGTTCAGCCAGGTGGTACTCAAAATAGCCGAGACAATCAGGGCCGGGAGAATCTTCGGAAAGAAATCCTGCAAGAGTTTTACAGTCTGGCGCAGGCTCTCCAGTGTATCCGGTGCCAGCTCGGCTGACTCTTCATAAAGCATGAGGCCGTTGCTTAATCCCCGGTCTATTTCGACAAGGATTGTTTCATAGGGGTTAGACTGATAAAACATGGCAAAGCTGACCCAGTAGAGGAGCCAGCAAAATGCCAGGACAATAGAACCCGCAAAACCTGTAGAAACTGGTGATTTCCTGTTAAAAACCCCGTAAGAGAAAACTATCCCCGGCGGCACCATTGATAAGGAGAAAAACAGTTTCGGCAGAGAACCGAGTAACAGTGCCCCTCCTGCGGCAAGAAATGCTGCGTTGCGTATGAGAATCAAGCCCTTTTTATTGCCAAGTCTGGTAAGGTAATAAAACACCGGCAAAGGGATGAGAGTTGCCAACCAGCCGATTTTTTCAGGAAAGATTGCGGGAAGCAGAAAAATCGCAGCGAGAATGAACAGGCCTGTAATTTCAGCTTCACTTCCAGTATGTCTGCCCTTGAAGAATGGTGCAGCCACCTCTTTGACCTGTTTTTACAGTTGGGTAGAGCCGGTATAAGGCATCAGGGCAATCTGTCTTGCTTTTTTAATAGCATCAGTTAGTTTCCTTTGATGCCTTGCACAGTTGCCATAAATACGTCGAGGAATAATTTTCCCCCGCTCGGTCACAAAATTCCGCAATGTTCTAACTTCCTTGTAGTCAATAACCAGACTCTTGTCCGCGCAAAATCGGCATACTTTCTGCCGGGGGAATATTCTCTTTTTAGGCGCCATAGTAACTCTCCATATATTTTTTCAGCAATTAATGAACATTAAACCAAACAACGAATGTGATATGCATGGTGAAAAACTGATAGTAATCAATCAGCCTGTTCTTCTTCGACAGTCCCAGATTCTTCATCCACCATCTCCTCGTCATCGGAAACCGGGACAGGTTCAGCTTGGGCCAGTTGTTCCTTTATTGCTTCAGGGTCGCAGGAATCAGACAGCTTGGTTGTTAAGTACTTGAGAACACGGTCATCGATTCTGAAAAGACGCTCGATTTCCGCAATAGATTCGGGAATACCGGTATAGTCGAGATAAACGTAATACCCCTGGTTTTCCTTTTTGATCAGGTAGGCAAGTTTTTTCAGACCCCAGTTATTGATTCTGAGAATGGTGCCGCCATCATTTTCGATAGTCGAGGTTGTTCTGCTGGTGATTGCCTCAATCTCATCCTCATTAAGGTTTGGCCTGGCAATAAAGATCGTTTCGTATCTGCGCATGTTTTCCTCCTCATGGACTTGGAATTGGCCCTCGCTATCTATTTCCTGGCAGAGAGCAAGAAGGTTTATATAATTAACCAAAATTTAAAAAAACGAATTTGCCTTTTTACTTGATGCAGAGGAAGTTGTCAATTTTTTTTGGAATCAGCTCGATCTGTTTTTTCTTTACTCTTGATTTCCAACCATTTTTTCCTCAGTTCAGAGGTTGATTCAATTTGTTCATTGCTGAAAACATGGGGATGGCGACGGGTCATTTTTTCACTTATAGCTTCAATAACGTCATTTATGCCGAAGTGTTCCTCCTCATTATGGATCTGGGCCAACAGGACAATCAGGTACAGAATGTCTCCTAACTCTTCCTTGATGTGCTGCTGATTGCCGGTATCAATTGCCTCCAGAAGTTCATTCGTCTCTTCCTTAAGGTATTGTTTTAATGACAAAGGGGACTGTTGCCTGTCCCACGGACATCCACGTTCAGATCGCAACTCACCGACAATGTTAACAAAACGCTCGAATAATTTTTGTGAATCAGTCACTTTTTACCTCTATTTATATGTATTTTTGTAAAAGATTACTAAGAAGATGGTTTTAATTGTTTAAAAATGTCAATGTTAACGGTAGCGTAAAAGCACGACGCTTACAGGTGATACCTCCCTAATATAACTTATATTATCAGGCCTCAAGATGCTCAAAGAGATTTTTTTTAAGAAAGTATTACAAATTTTTGGTTGTAATGAAAAAAAACAGTGTTTATATTGGCTCGCGAAAAATTCCATTGATAAATGGTGAATGTCTTGCCATTTATTTACCTAACCAATTTGTCACGCGGGTTGCAATATTGATGGTATAACTTTTAAGAAGCTGCCGTTAACCTTCTAATAATACTGGTTTAAATGCAGTTTCTCCACTTACTATACAAGATTTTTTAAGCAACCAGCAATTGTTATATTTTCCGGCATTGCCATCGAGGCAAACCTGACAGGGCAATATTTACAAGAAATTGCCAAAGTATGTGAAAACAGAAAGTCTGATATCGAGGCTTGAGGAGTAAGTGCATGAAGAAGGACGATAAAATACTACTTGAAAAACATAAAGATATCGCCCGTATTGATCAGGATATAAAAAGGACACATGGCTGGTATGTACGTGTTCGCTACCTTGGTAAGACGTATTCAAAATTTTTTTCCGACCGTAAATGCGGCGGCAGATATTCCAGTCTTCTTGCGGCTCTTGCCTGGCGTGACAAGACTGAGGCCAAGCTCGGCAAGCAAAGGACTAATAAGCATATTGTAACGATCAGCAACTCAAAAACCGGGGTTGTTGGTGTGCGGCATAATGCAAAACTGAATAGATATGAAGTGAGCTGGGTGACAGTTTCCGGCAAACAGGGCAAGACATCTGTTTCCATAAATAAGCATGGCAAAGACAAGGCCTTTGAAATGGCCTGCAGGATACGAAAGGAAAAAGAGTCTGAACGTTTGGCCGAAGGATAAGCTTGCCGCCAAGTAAATTGAGCTTGACAAATTGAGAGGTTTTGTTATTAATGCCTGTTTCTGAGTTTGCAGGGCAAGTGCGGCTTTACTCTTGTTTTATAGATACAATAATAACGATATGGTAAGGGGCGAAGGTCTTATTAATATGTCTGAGACAACTTACCGTGTACGAGATTAATAGGAAATTATCATGAAAGATTATGAAAAAATGACCGTTAAAGAGTTGGTTGAAGAATTGACCGGCCTTGGAGTATCATTTAATAAAAAGGCTCGTAAAGCTGAACTGATCGAACTTCTTCAGACTGAAACAGAAGGTAAAGGCGGGAAGACTGCCGAAAAGCTGGATACTGTTGAGGTTGAAGCCAAGCCTGATGCAGAAGAGACAACGGTTCAGGATGTTGCAGAAACA
>JAFDCT010000068.1 GCA_019312695.1 Deltaproteobacteria bacterium
ACTTTACCAATTTTAAGCTGCATCTCAATTTTTGCTAGTGCAGTTTTATGATACAAGCCGCAGAGCGGTTCAGGTCCGGCCGCCAGCCAGGGAAGAACCGCTTCGAACTCTTCTTTGGTATAACCGCACAAACAGGTGATCAAATCGGGTGTAACTGCCGGCATATCACAGCCTGCAACAAATATCCATGGTTTGCCGGTATGATGCAGGACGGCATGAATACCTGCAAGCGGTCCCATGTCATGATACAGGTCCCTAATCATTTTTATTTTGAGAAATCCATAGTCGGCAGGGGAATTAGTGCTCAGCACGATATCATTGAATACGGAAGACAGGGCATCAGTGACATGTTGGATAAGGGGTTTGCCGTGCCACAGAGCCAGGGCCTTGTTGCTGCCAAACCGGCTGCTTTGCCCTCCTGCCAGGATAACTCCTGTGATCTCCTGTAGTTGCGCCATATGTATTAACGCTGCAGAATTTTTTCCATGATAAAAACCACCAGTTCTTCGATATTATCAGGTTTGAACCAGGGGAGATTAGGGCGGGTCCGGACATCGCTTACCGTGGCAAAGATATTTTCACCCGGGTCCTGCAAGGGCTTATCGTAAACCGTGCTTCTGAAAACTTCAATTTTAGGGAGTGGGGAATCTTTATAGCCTTCGGCCAGAACCAGATCGAGATCCTGAAAAAAACGGCTGACCAGGATTTCAACAGGGGTATCCACAGGGGCATCCTGAATGAATCCTATACCGGTTGGGGATGACAAAAGAACTGCCCGGGCGCCGGCCTGCTTGTGGCGCCAGGTATCCTTTCCGGGTATATCCATCTGGATATCCCCGTGATGGTGTTTAATGGTACCTACCCGGACCCCTCTGGCACCAAGGGCGGGAATAAGTTTTTCTATGAGAGTTGTTTTACCGCAGTTTGGTTTGCCGATAAATGCCAGCACAGGCGGCATGAATGATCCTTTAAACAGTCAGATCGTCGCGAGTCGTTTTTCGCGGACCGCCATGCCCTGCTGTCCGCCAGTCACGGATCGGTGCAACATCTAGCATCTGCTCCTTGCGGCCCAAACGTTCGAGGCGGTCATGGATCATCTGCCAGACACAGTCAACCTCTTGGTGGATCTCGCACTTGCCGTTCTGAGAACCGCCACAGGGACCGTTCATCAGGCTTTTGGCACAGCGGGCAACCGGACACAGGCCCCCGGTCAGGTGCAGGACACAGTTGCCGCAACCGGCACACTGTTCAGTCCAGAAGCCCTGCTCTGGGGAACCACCGAAGAAGCTGGTATTGACCCCGGGGTAGACCATGGTTGAGGGACGCAGATTGGCGATGAAGTTTACCCCGACCCCGCATGCCATGGAAACGATGGCATCATACCCGTCTTGCCAACTGTCAAGGCTGTCAATGTATTCCTTATCGCACTGGCGTACCAGGCTTCCTTCCTGGACTTCCAGTTTGCGGCCTTCTTTTTTGGCGCCAAGACGGAGAAGAGAGGCAAGAATTTCAACTTCCCTGTCCCCGCCGGCTGAACATACCGTGACACATCCACGGCATCCCAGGACGAGGACCTTTTCATGATCCCTGGTCATTTCTACTATCTCTGCAATAGGCTTTCGCTCGGCAATTATCATGCTGATTCTCCTTTGAGCGGGCTCGGCCCTAATTTTTTGATTTTCTTATCCATTTCCTGGGCTACTGCGACAAACTCTGGATGAAAACCCCTTTCCAGGTGGAACATTTCAATGCGCTCGGACTCCACGTCGAGTTCGCTTAAGGCCTGCTTGACAGCCCCGACCCTTTTAGCGGCCCTCTGGCTGCCCTTTACATTATGACAGCTTTCTGCAGGACATCCAACGACATAAACTGCATCCGCACCATCCTCAAAAGCCTGCAGGAGGGTACTTACTTGAATTTTGCCTGTACACGGTACGCGGAATAAGGAAACGCTTTCGGGAAATCCATCCTGCTTAAGTCCTTCGGATCCCTCCGCACAGGTTTGCTGCGAGGTGTAATGACAACAAAATGCTCTGATATTTGGATTAAAATCACTCATTGTACACTCCAGCCGGAAAAGGTGGTCTTATTTACTGCCGCAGGCAGCGATCAGAACTTCATCCTGGGATTGATTGAGCATAATGGCCTGGGCCGGACATTCAGCCACGCAGATACCGCAGGCTTTGCAATCCCGGACATCAATGGCGGCGACACCTTCGGCATCAATCTTGGGAATTTCCCAAGGGCAGACGCGCACACAGGTCAGACAGGATACGCATTTGTCACGTTCAACCCAGGCTGCCTTGCCTTTATCCAGGATATCCTGGTCATTGATATACCCCTGCTCATAGGCCATGTCCCAGAGTGCATTAACAATCTCAGCAAAACGGACATCCTGTGGGCAGACAAAAACGCAGCTTTTGCACTGTGAGCAGAACCAGAGCAAGTCTGATTTCATCAGTCTGTCCTTTAATCCCATGCGCACCATATGAATGATCTTGCGGGGATCAAAATCTGAAATTGCCTGGCTCACCGGGCAAATACCACTGCAGGCACCACAGGAAAAACAGCGGTTGAGATGTTGGCCACCCTCTGTTTTTGTCACTTCAGAATTAAAGCCAGGGGTGATTTCCTTGGTCGTCACAGACATAAGAAACCTCTTTTGTAATAATATAAAGTAGTTAGGATTTTAACTCTGCGTTAATCACTCTTTACAATTAGGTTATGCGACCTGACGAAATTACATAAAACACTATTCTTTGTCAATACAACAGGCGAAAAACATATCACAAAAAAACCAGTAGTTCTACCTATAAATTTCAAAAGTGCATTTTTTTATAATTTTTCATGAAGCAATTCTTCCAGAACGGCATGTCCGACAGGCAGAAATGCATCCCTGGCCGCTGCATCATTTTGCAGCCTCGGCAAACGCCCGAATACCCTGACCAGACCAAGCTTTTTGATGGTCGCCATATTGTCCTGCACCACCCTTTCGTCTTCTTCTGTTGTAGAGTCAGAAAATACTATGCCGAGAATTGGAATTTGCCTGTGGCGCAGGGCTTCGAGGGTAAGCAGGGTATGATTTAAGGTGCCAAGGCCGCTTCTTGCCACGATCAGGGTCCATGGCTTCAGTTGGGCCAGAAGATCAGCAAGAAGCAGGTCCCTTCGCAGGGGAACCATTATGCCGCCCACCCCTTCGACGATAAGCCACTCATACCCGGCAGCAAGAGTTTTATAGTTTTTAATAATAATTTCTGTCTCAACAGACTGTCCTTCCATTTCTGCTGCCAGATGCGGTGAGGCAGGGTATTTGAAACTATAGGGGACCTGGAGTTCAACAAGTTCGGGTGCCGGTGAAATACCGGCTGCATCCAGACAGAAGGCAAGGTCTTCCGGCATCCCTGAATCGACACCGGTGGCTACCCATTTCTGATAACCGGCCTGAATCCCCTTTGTTTTCAGAAATTCAAGAAACCGGGCACAGACATAGGTTTTGCCGACAGAGGTGTCTGTGCCGGTAATAAAAAGTGCATTACTAACCATACGTGCCATATTTTACTGTACTATCTGATTTTACAGGCTTTTTCAGCCTTTGAAAAGACAAATTGATTCACCTTATGATGAACAACTATATTGTATTTGGCTGTATAATGAAACCTGTTGATCTTATTGGTATGGCAAAATAATTCTTGAGATAGGATAAAAAGAAAACTACATTTTTTAAAAAAATACACATATTTCAGAATATCATGGCAGATAAAGAACTAGTAATCACCCGGGAAGAAATTGTCAGGCGCGTTAAAGAGCTAGGCGCGGAAATTTCCAGGGATTATGAGAACAACAGATTTCTGGTCGTCGGCATCTTGAATGGCGCCTTCATGTTCACGGCTGATCTGGTCCGGGAAATTAAATGCGATATTGAAATTGATTTTATCAGGGTGGCCAGTTACGGCATGGATACTACAGCAGGTACTCTCCGGTTCACGAAAGATATTGAACTAGAAATTCAGGGGAAGGACATCCTGATAGTCGAAGATATAGTTGATAGCGGTCGTACCATGATGTATCTGGCCAATTCTTTTGCAGAAAGGGGTGCACATTCAATCCGTTTTTGCGTTCTGATTGATAAGAAGGAAAGACGGGAGGTTGATCTTTGCCCTGATTATATTGGTTTTGAGGTGCCCGGCGGTTTTCTGGTAGGCTACGGTTTAGACTGCAGAGAGCAGTTCCGGCATCTGCCGGATATTTATCATTTACAAGAGTGATGGCTTACTGAAAAGTCAATCTATTGTGTGGTGCTGCATTTCTCAAAATTTGCACGCCGGGTATACTGAGTTTTTTATTTTCTTATCAGTTAGTTATAAATACAATTATGAAGGAGAGAAAATGGGCGACAAGAAGAAATTTGCCGTAATATTATCAGGCTGTGGCAACAAGGATGGGGCTGAGATCCATGAGTCGGTAATGACCCTGTGGGCTATTCATAAACATGGTGCAGAATTCCAATGTTTTGCTCCAGATATATCCCAGCACCATGTCCTTAATTTCATCACCGGCCAGGAAATGACTGAAACCCGTAATGTTCTGGTTGAGTCAGCCAGGATCGCCCGGGGTAATATCAAAAACCTCAAGGAATACCAGGCTGCAGAATACGACGGGCTTATTCTGCCCGGCGGGCTCGGGGCGGCAAAAAATCTTTCAACCTTTGCCTTTGACGGTCCTCACTGTTTTGTCAATCCGGATGTTGAAAAGGCGGTGCGTGATACGGCAGCTCTGGGAAAACCCATCGGGGCACTTTGCATTGCCCCGGCGATCATAGCAAGGATACTGGGAAAAGTTGAAATCACCATAGGTGAAGATGATGCTACTGAAGCAGCCTTAACCAAGATGGGCGCCAGTCACTCAAAGACTACCCATGGTGAAATAGTCGTGGATCGCGAAAAAAAGGTCGTGACCACCCCATGCTACATGCTTGATGCCAGGGTAGATCAGATAGGGACAGGGGCTGAAAATCTTGTCAAGGCAATGCTCGAATTGACCTGACAGGTAAGTTGCTGCAAAGTCATAATGAATGCAGCCGGAAGTCACAAACTGTATTTATCTTACAGGAAGAAAATGCAGATAAATGTCTGCATGGTGCATTCAGCTATATCCTCGGATAAAGCAAAGGTCACCAGTTCCTGTCACAGGCTGATCCTTTTTTCAGCAGTTTTCCTGCTTTTTTTTAGTTGTCGGTGTTTCTTAAAATATTTAAAATTTCGCCCTTGTAGGTATTTATACTGGCCTGACTCGGCATATTAGTATATTATGCTTTTGTAAAGCCATGTGGCAGGCATGGACAGCAATCCATTTTGCTCTGGGCAAATATCCTCGGTATTATGGAAAAACCGGATCGCTGATTACTTGTGGGCATCCCCTATGAACAAGCAGGTCATCAATGTAGCTTTTGTCGGGGGTGGGAAAGGATGTTATGACATTCTGAACCTTCTCAAATTATATCCCCCCGTTCATTTCAGGCCAGTTGTAATTGGCGTGGCCGACGTAAAAGAGGATGCAATTGGCAGGCATCACGCAGAACGTCTCGGTATCCCGACATCCTCCGATTACGGACCTTTTCTACAAAACAAAGATATAGACCTTATTATCGAATTGACCGGCAGCGATGATGTTCTGGCTGATATCAGACAAAAAAAGCTTGACAGCATCAAGGTCCTGGATCATGTCGGGGCCCTGTTCCTCTGGGAAATAATTGCTATCCAGGAAGAAAAGCTCCACTTGGAAAAAAAGGTATCCCATCTCGACACCATGGCTGCAATCGGAGAAATTTCTTATCGCATGACCCACGAGTTACGCAATCCTCTCATGATCATCGGCGGTCTCGTGCGAAGGTTGATGCTGAGAATTGATCTTCCGCACGGTTGCAGAAAAAAACTGAAGCATATCAGCCATCATGTGCAGCATATGGAGGAGTTGATCAGTGATATCTGCGA
>JAFDCT010000069.1 GCA_019312695.1 Deltaproteobacteria bacterium
AACAATGCCGCCCATTGTCTCGACTATTATATCCACTGTCGGTAGCGGATTATTATAACTCTTAAAATGGTAACCGCATTTGGGACATTCCATTTTAAAGATTCCGTGAAAAGAATTTTTTAACAGCCCGAGAAACACACCCAGACTGAACTTTCTAACATATTGTTATTAATGTGTAAACAGTCTGATGAAAGAACAGTGTTGAAAGGGGAAAGATTTGCTATACGGGGTCAATCAGAACAGAGGGCCTGGATGTCCTGCCAGTTATTGACAGTGGGCAGGTTATGGCTATTATTGTTCCAGGGCTGGTTATAGACAAGCGGGGTAATACCTGCTTCAGCCAGTTTCTGGCAGGTCTGCAGCCTGTCATCTACAAAATATTTCAGGCCCAGATCTTTAATGTAGGAAGTTTTTTTATCGTGCACGCCCATTGCAACCAGCCTGATTTTGTCATAAGTGGCAGGTGCCAGAAAATGTTTGAGCCAGCGGGCTATTGGTTCTTCATGGGGGCGGGCGGTGACAAAGGTTAAAGGAGCTTTTTCGGCAAGGCCGTGCAGTACGGGGATAGCATTCTGCATGGGTTTCAGCCCGGCATTTAAAGGATCATCGAGAAGACGGCTGAAAATCTCCTCAATAATTTCCCGGTCCATATCAAGGCAGTCAACCACCTCGAAACTGGTAATATCTTCCAGGCTGATGGAATTTATACCGTACTCCTCGAGTGCGATACGAATAAAAGCACCCCCTGTGTCAGCTACCACGCCGTCGATATCAAAGCCTATGTGAACAGGATTAATTTTTATCATCAGGATGTTGCAGACCTTTGACCAAATATCAGTAAGACTGTTCTATTTCCTTTATCTCGTGCACCAGGGCATCGTTAACTGGGGTTGGGATGTCGAGTTTTCTGCCTGCGGCAGCTATGGCACCGTTTATTGAATCAATCTCGGTTGGACGTCCGTTATTCACATCCTGCAGCATTGAAGAAAGGTTTTGGGCTGTTTTACTGCATACGGCAAGAGTCAATGCCAGGGGGTCACCTATCAAATTAATGCCAAGGGTCCGGGCAACGGCCGCTCCTTCACTGACAGCGGCTGTAAGTCTGTCTTTGATGTCAGCAGATTCCAATAGTTTGCCATTGGGATAGCGGTGAATGGCGGTCAAGGCATTAATCCCAGCATTGATCAGGAGCTTTGACCAGACATAGTCCATAATATTGTCCACTATAACAGTTTCAATGCCGCCGTAGTTTAGCATGTTGCACATTTTGGCGAGCAGGAGCGACTTTGAAAAACTGACGGACTTGAGAAAACCGACACGGGTCAGACCGTCGCCTGCATGTCGTACATGGCCCGGAGCTACCAGGTTCGCGCCCTGGGCCGTAACGCCGATAACAATTGAAGGCGGTTTCTGCTTATCCTTTAACAGTTCAAGGTGGCCAATGCCGTTCTGCATGGTAAGGAGAAGGGTGTCTTCATGGACAAGCTGTGATGCCAGGTCAAGGCCTGCAGCCACCTGCAAAGATTTGACACAAAGTATGATGATATCTGCAGATCCGATCGCGTTTGGGTCGGCAGTAGCTTTAATTTTGCAATGTTTTTGCTGGCCACCTTCCTCCAAGATAAGACCCTGTTCGTTCAGTTTCTTAGCCCGATCGGGCAAGTGGTCCAGAAGCCAGAGATCAAGTGCAGGAATTTTCTTGTTCGATCGGTCCAATTTGATGGTAAGTGAGGCAGCCAGGAGGCAGCCCAGGGCACCGGGCCCGATTATTGCTATTTTCATAAGGAATTATAGTTTGTGGCGAAATTTATAAAGGTTAAAAAAACACGGGCTCCAATGAATTGGAGCCCGTGAACAGAATAAATCGGTTTATTACTTAATACTTGCTTCCTCAATGATAGCTGCATAGGAGTAGCCGGAGCCAAAATCCTTATCGGCGGCAAGAACACCTTCGATGGTGATGATGTCCCAATCTGCGGCAGGCTCCTGAGAAGTGGTAACAACGAGATCATGAGTGTTGCTTTCAGGATTTCCGGTTCCATCCTGGAGATGGATCCAATTGCGTCCCATGATGTTCGGCGATATTTTCATTACTTTACCCCTGACAGTAACAGTTTTACCGTTAAGCTCTGAAGACTTGCTGAAAATCTCCTCAACAGTATAGCTGTTTTCACCAGGAGCCTTTTCAACTTTGACTTCAGCCACAGGTACAATAGCTTTCTGGCTGCCGGTAATCATGCCAGCGGAAGTGGCTGCTGCGCTTCCTGATTCAGAGGTGAGCGCCTGGGAAAAGGACTCAGCACCTGTGCCTGCCGGAGGTGTCGCTCCTTTACCAACCAGGCCGCCCGAAAAAATGATCTCCGGAAAGGTGCGGTCCAGGGCTTTGCTGAAGAAATTCTGCATTACCATGCCGTCCATAAAGGTCACCTCCTCACCAACTTCAACCGGTGTCTGGTTTACGGCTACCCACTTCTGACCAGCATCTGTTTCCACGTTCAGGTAGGTGTACCCGGAAGCATCCATGCTCTCAAGGACCTTTCCTTTAACAGGTGATGCCTGCTGTGCGGGGGGAGCACCCATATCAGGCTGTTGCTGAGAAGTTTGCGGTACGGTTTCCTTTAGTTCCTCGGGTTTGTCCTTACTGCAGGCGGTCACGCCGATTACGAAAACAATGCTGCAGCACAGAGAGATTAATTTGTACATGAAGTATCCTCCTTAAATGTATAATGTCATGTAGTTTTTCTGGTAAAAGTCTTTCAGGCTTCAGCAGGCCTGTGAAGATCATTTTTCTGCCGAGTGCAGTGATTGCTAAATTCTAAAAAACCTCTTCTGCCAACAAAATTATAAACACAATAAGTGTTCAAAGTGTGAATAACAAGAGTGGAAATATAAATAATTATTCGATGTTCAGCAAGATGCAGTTGAAAAATTATTCAATCAGAAAAGTATATGACTCCCATAAGATCACTATAGTTTAGGAAAGACAGTATTCTCAAGGGCCCTGGCCCAAGTCTCGTAACCCTCTTCACTTAAATGAACGCCGTCTGCTTCATAATAGGCACTTATGGCCCGGGAATCAGCTCCAAGAAAAAGAGGATACAGGTCCAGGTAAATAATATTTTTTCTTATGGCAATATCCAGTAAACGTTTATTAACACGGGGAACAGCCTCGCCAAGGAAAAAAAGTTCGATTGGCAGCAGGCTGGTCATAACAATGGTGGCTTGCGGATAATTTTTCTGCAGCAGATCGATTATTTTTTCATAGGTGAACAGAAAGCCGTAATCCTCCATGGCAATATTGTTAGTGCCGGTCATTATGATAATCAGGCCAGGGGAAACAAATCTGCTGATTATGTTAGGCAGCCTTGCGAACAGACCTTCAGCAGTTTCGCCTGCTGAGCCGAAATTATAAACTTCCCTGTCAGGAAAACGTTTCTGCCAATTGAAAAACTCGATCAAGGAGTCGCCGATGAAAAGCAATTGTCCAGGCATATCACTTGGAGGCTGAAATAAGAACCACTGCAGCCATGGGTTCTACTTTTATCTTTTTGGGGGAGGCCAATAGTAGTCCTTTTGACTCCTCCATAATATCAAGGGGCGGCGGGGCGGCCGTATCGATTATTTTGCGCCAGATTCGGTTGTTTCGCGGTTTCGGGGCCGCAAATGTCTCAGCCTTTAAAGTGTGGCTGTTCAGCATGATGAAAAAATCATCATCCGGTCTGTCTTCGGCGCCGTGGCCATCGAGCAGGAATGCCAGGCTTCGGGCTCCAGCCGACCAGTCCATGGTGTCAGGATGGGTGGAATACCACCTTATAGGGTGATGGAGTTTGTGGGGTAGGTCCGGGAAGAAATCCGACCTCCTGAATACAGGATGCTTTTTCCGCAGGGCAATGAGCAGGCGAAAAAAACGGAACAGATCCGTATTTCTCTCTTTGAAAGTCCAGTCAATCCAGCTTAGGTGGCTGTCATGGCAATAGGCGTTGTTGTTTCCTTTCTGGGTCCGGCCAAACTCATCGCCCGCAAGTATCATGGGAACACCCTGTGACAGCATGAGAATAAGCGCCAGGCTTCGCATTCTCCGGGCGCGCAGTTTTTTTATGGCAACCTTGTCTGTCCTGCCCTCATGGCCGCTGTTCCAGCTGATATTATGATCAAAGCCGTCCCTGTTGTCCTCGCCGTTTTCTAGGTTGTGCTTGGTGTTGTAGCTTACCAGGTCTGCGAGGGTGAAACCATCATGACTGGTGACAAAATTGATGCTGTTGTAAGGCCGGCGCAAACTTTTCTGGAACAGGTCTGAACTGCCTGCAATGCGGGTTGCCACGGGCGCGACCATGCCTTCATGGCCGCACATGAAGGCCCTGACATCATCGCGGAACCTGCCGTTCCATTCGGCCCAGCGGCCGCTGGTTGAAAAACTTCCAACCTGGTACAGGCCTGCCGCATCCCAGGCCTCTGCTATAAGTTTTGTTTTCGACAGAATGGGATCCTCGGCAATCATCTCCACCATCGGCGGATTGCTCAGTGGTTCTCCCTTCATATCCCGGCCCAGTATTGCTGCAAGATCAAAACGGAAACCATCAACATGCATTTCAATTACCCAGAAATGGAGGCAGGCTATGATGTGCTGCCTGACAATCGGATGGTTGCAGTTGAGGGTGTTGCCGCAGCCGGTGAAATTAAGATATTCCTTTGTCTCCGGGTCCAGAAGGTAATATACCGTGTTATCAAGGCCCCTGAAGCTGAGCATAGGCCCGTCGCTGCCGCCTTCAGCCGTATGGTTGAAGACCACATCCAGTATCACTTCGATACCTGCCTTATGCAGGGCCTTAACCATTTCCTTGAATTCCCGTACCTGGTTGCCTCCTTTATTGTCGGCGGCATAGGAAGCCTTCGGGGCGCAGAAGGTAATGGGGCTGTACCCCCAGAAGTTCACAAGTTCCTGACCGGTAACCGGATTGATATTGGTGTTCTCATTTTCATTGAACTCGGCAACCGGCATCAGTTCGACAGCGGTTATGCCCAGGTCCTGCAGGTAGGGAATTTTTTCAATTATTCCAGCAAAGGTACCGGGATTCTTAACATTGGAACTAGGATGCTGTGTAAAACCTCGGACATGCATTTCGTAGATGATTGAGTCCTGCAAAGGAATTTGCAGGGGACGATCCCCTTCCCAGTCAAAACGGTCTTCGATGACGAGGCACCGCCTTTTAAAACCTGCCTGTTTCCGGGGAGGGCCGTTCCATTTTTCACCGCCGGCAAGTGCCCTGGCATAGGGGTCGAGCAGCAGAGTCTTATCATCAAAAAAAAGGCCTGTTCCCTTGGGGTCATGGGGGCCGTTTGTTCTGAAGCAGTACTGCAGGTCATGTTTCCTGGTGCGCAGCAGGACATGCCAGATGTCACCTGTTTTATTATGCACAGGGTCCAGTTCAATTTCACCGATACATGTACCTGTCGCTGTAAAAAGAACCAGCCAGAGTTTTTTGCTGTGCCTGGAGAAAACAGCAAAATTGATGCCTTCCGGAATAATAGTGGCACCCGGCAGCAGGGGGGAGCCTGGAGTAATTTCAAAACTCCATTTTGGTGCGAGAGAAACTTTTTTCATATTACTCCATACTCTTTATCTGGAAAGAATCTGCACTGCGGATAGTACTGTTTTCAACATCAAAGGGATAGGAAGCTAAACGTTATATCCCGGCAGATTTTTATTTGTCATCTGTGGCGCTATGCCAAGCAAACTTCTCAAATAAGTATAGAAATGTATATTGATAAGTTCAGTTAATTGCAAGAAAACTTTTGCACCTGGACCGGAGGGGAAAAACTGAACCGGCCAGCACAATATCATGTTTAATTGTAAAGATAGTTTGGAGGGAATAATATCCATCCGTGAACAGGGTCACATCAGTTTCAAATTTTAGGGAAGTTTTCCCGGAAACAGAAAAAGAACTTGCCAATAATATCTGACAGGCTACTTTAATGAGAATTGTTATTAATAAAGGTCTGTGTTGCCAAGATTAACCAATTTCAAAACCAGGATGGATTTATGGATTTTTTCAAAAAATTAAACTTAGACCCGACTCAGGTATCCATTGACTGGGATCTGCAGCCAGCTGACACGTTCGGCATGTTTGAAAGCTGGGGGGGCAAAGAACGGGTAAAAAACAAAAATGAACGGTTTTATTATTTTTATATAGATAACTGGCAGCCGCCGGCCAGGCTGTTGCTCATGGAGCGGGGCATCAAGTATGCCAGGATACTTGCCAGAATAAAGGCTCCACAGGAATTGATCGACAGCTGTATAATAGGTCAGGGCAAATCAACCACCCTTGATGCAAGTTATGCAATTGATGATGCTATCAAGCATTGGCTGCTGAAAAATGTGGTGGACAGTGATGATGCTTCCCTGGTCATGCCAATCAAGGCTGAAGCTGAAGAGGTCCTGCGGGAAACAGGACTTCCCGGTCCAGCGGACCCCTTGCCTAAACTGCACCTGCGTGCATTGCGGAGCAAACCCCTTGATTTTAAGGAGGATGAAGTCGAGCACCTGGTCCGTATAGCGGGGCTTTTTGAGCGCCGATATAACCCTGATGGCAAGGCCGATGGCTATCTGGTGGACAACGAGGATGGTTTGACGGTGACAGACCTGACAACAAAACTTATGTGGCAGCGGGGGGGAAGCGAGATAAACTCTATCCGTGCTATACAGAACTGGATTGGAGGGCTGAACAGGGAAAACTTTGCCGGTTTTACCGGCTGGCGGCTGCCGACCTTTGAAGAGGCCCTGTCCCTTGCGGTAAAGACGAAAAACAGTCAGGAATTGTATGTGCACCCTTGTTTTTCCGCAGCCCAGCCATTTGTTTTTACTTCAGACAAAAGAAATCCCGGTGGACACTGGTTTATTGATTATGCTCAGGCCCGTGTTTTCTGGGCCTCGGGGTTTAACCCGGGAGGGTTCGGACGTGTCTGCCGTTCAATTTCTTAAAGATGGCCTTTTAAAGAATTTGCCTATCCTGCGTTGTGTTGCATTTTTCGTAATAACGGCATACCCAGTCAACGGTGCATCTTAAAATTGCACGTTGCGTCTTTACCTTTTTTAATGAATACAGTTATTAAATTTCAAAATCCTTTCTTGGGGTTTTCTGTTTTTCCCTCCCTGTACTATACAACTTCCACAGCGGATCCATCCTTTTGATCCTGTCCAGGGTGAGAATATCCCAGAAAATCTCCGGTTTTTGGGGAGTAGCCTGGACAAATGTTTGCAGCCCGGTTTGGGTTATGGCGCCGGCCATTTTGGTATCCCATTTATCCTGGGGAAGGGGGCCAGGGGAAATATGATCTTCCCTGATAAAGGTCAGGGCAGACCATCCGGGCTGCAGTCCTCCAAGTTCCTGGAGAAGTGCGCAGCACAGGTCAAAGAAACCTTTACCGTCTCCGATTCTGCCGCCTTCGTTATCAATTACTAGAGATCCCGTGAGCAGCAGACTCACAGAAAGTTCGGCAATATCATCGTTTTTCAGCAGTCGGCCCATTTGTGCAAGACCCTTGTATGTTACTGCTGCTGAAAGGTATTTGAAGGGGATTGAGCGGGCGGGTAAAAGATAAAAACCCTCACGGATGGAGGGCCCGGGCATAGCGAGATGTTTGCCGTCAGTAAGGCTATTGATACGGGCCTGATGCAGCGATATATCCGGTGTGGCAAAGACAGTTGCTGCTTCCCGGTAGACCGGCAGGTTTCTCAGTTTTTGAGCGGCCTTGCCCCACTGCGGCTCAGCAGATTTTTTTGCATTCAAGTTCAGCCATGCAGACCGAATAGATTCCTTATCTGTCATAAGATTTTTCCCCGTTTACTCTTCTGAATGGTGAAGAAGTTCGAAAAAAATTATCCGAGCCACGGTCAATATTACACTATAGATGAGGTAAGAAGGAAGAAAAGAGTGAGGGGGAGGATCTATGAATTCTACAGTTTTTCTGTTTTTTTGTTGTCGGTGAGAACGACCAGAGCGGATTTGAGGGATGAGGATTCTTCCGGGGTTCTTGTTTTATTGTCATCGAGGCCGGCCATTTTAAGCTCGTCTTTATTTCTGAAACCGTAGTCAACCAGCTTGGCAATATCATTCCACATATTGCGGCTGCCGAGAAGTGCCACGATAATTTCATCACCGCCTTGGGTGAATTTGCCGACATAGGTCTGTTTTGCAGCCCAGGTATAACCTGTCTTGCCGCCCTGGGCACCTGTTATCTGCCAGAGGGCTTTGTTATGGCTTCTGAGAGTCCTGCCGTAAGATGTTTTAGCCTTTACCAGCTTTATTCTGCCGGCAAACTCCTGATGTTCCATTGCTTTCCTGAATATTACTGCAAGGTCTCTGGCGGTTGTCTGCTGCCCCTTTGCTGTCAGGCCTGAAGCGGTTTTGCAGACGGTTTTTCTGGCCCCCAGTTCATTGGCTTTTCGGGTCATCATTTTGGCAAACCCGGATTCTGATCCGGCAATTTTTTCAGCCAGGGCCACGCTAGCGTCATTGGCAGAGGCAAGAAGGACAGCATTTATCAGGTCGTTGGCATAGTATGATTTGCCCTTCCTGAGATATATCTTTGAACGGGGCATGCTTGCAGCCCAGTTGGATACAGGCACCAGCGCATTATTTTTCAAATAATCCATGGCAATAAGGCTCGTCAAAACCTTGATGGTGCTTGCAGGCTGTCTGGGCCGGTCAGCATTATGGGAGTAAATTTCCCGGCCAGTTTTTGCATCAATGATAATGGCACTGCGGGCAGAAAGCTTTTTACGGAATGAACTTTTTGAAACCCGGGCCGGGCCCACAGGTCTTCTTTTGGTTGCAGCTGCTCTTTTCAGGAGCACGGTTTCGCTGGACGCGCTTGGCTGATAGGAAGCAATGATCTGCTGGCGTACTTCGGAAAGAGTCGCGGCTGTAGGTGAAAATTTATGTTCAGTGGTGAGAATAACAGGACCGGTGGCGGACGACCGTTTATCGGCAGATTGCCCTGCAAGAGGAAACGACAAAGCAAGTAAAAGTAATGCTGTCAGAAAAG
>JAFDCT010000070.1 GCA_019312695.1 Deltaproteobacteria bacterium
AATACCTAGGGCTTGAAGAGCAGGCAGCTGCATATTGGGAAAGGATCATAGGACGTGAGGCCGGAAATAACGAGGCACATCTTTTTCTGGCTGAATATTATGAAAAGAGCGGCCAGCTTGATAGATCTCTTGCCCATCTAGAGTCTATGCTGATCCGGAATCCTCATAATACGGCAATTTATGCACAGCTTGGGCGGGTTTATGAAAAAGTTGGCGAGTCTGACAGGGCCTTGTTGTTTTATGAAAAACTTCTTGCGGAAAATCCTCAGAATCAGGAGGCAGCCCTTCGTATAGCGGGCATTAATGCAGAAATGGGCCAGAAAAGAAGACTTCACGAGGTCGGCCCGCGCCGTGCCCCTGCGTCTGCGCAACTGCAGACAGTTAAGCTGAAAGAGACCATCCGCAATTTAGAAGCAGACGGCCGCTACAGGGAGGCCATGCAGGTATACCAGCAGCTGATCAAAACATACCCCGACGATCATGAAATCCTGCCAGGCCTGACAAATGGTTTAGTTATTATCGGTCAAAATGAAGGCATTGATGCTATGGTAGAATTATTGTCGGATACCGTGTCTGATAATATGGCAATGTATAGGGAAATAGCTGAACTGCTGCGCCGCATGTCCCGCGATGAGGAACTTTTAGCAGTTCTTGGCAAGATTCATGAACTCGATCCGGGAAATAATCTAACCACGCAGGAACTGGCTATACTCCACCTCAACCGTGGCGACTTTTTGCTCAGCCGCAGATACTTTGAAAAACTCTCAAACGCTGACTGCGTGAATAGCCGTTGCCTGGAGGCCAGGGCAACACTGGCCGAGAAATTAAACTTGCCTGCCCATAGACTCGATGATTATGAAAAATTACTCGAACTGCAGCCTGACCGCCATGAAATAAGACTCAAGGCAATGGAAATTGCAGCACAATTGGGTTTGCTCGACAAAGCACTCTTTCACTCAGGCTATTTGCAGGGTTTAGCATCATTCAGCAAAAAGCTGGAAGTGAAAATCCTTCTTGCCGACACCTATAGAGAGTCCGGTTATTTGGGCAGAGCTGTCGAGCGCTACCAGAATATAATTGCCCAGGCGGCTGCGACGAACGAGGAGAGAGGACTCCTTCGCATGCGATCCTGGTTAGGCATAGTCAATTCATATAAAATGCTGGGTCTGGTATATGAAGCTGAGCAGGCCTTACGTACAGCCCTGGTAAATGAAAAGCGGAGAATCCCAATTCTGGCAGCACTGTTTTACCTGTATCTGGAAACAGGCCGTGTGTCAGAAAGTGATGTCTGGCTGCAAGCAATTAACCAGGCGGTTGATGATTCACAACAGGATAAATTTACCCAGGCAAATCTGGAATGGCTTAAAGGTTTTCTCCAGGCAGAGAAGTATGAGGCAGCAGGTGATTATGGTCTGGCTATAGATCTTTATAAAGAGGCTGAAGCCTTGCTGCAGGAGTATGAGTATGATAATACAGCATTATACGGATTGGACAATATCCAGCCCGGGCTTCGTTTGCAGATGCAACTGGCCGTAAGTCATCTTCAGGCTGAGGAGTATGGAGAAGCAGAAAGGATTGTCCTGGAACTGAAAAAAGAACACAGAGGAGTAGCTGAACTTCTGGTTTTGCAGGAACAGATATATCTAAACTGGGGTAAAACTGCCGAGGCTGTGGCTGTGGCAGGAGAGTCCAAAGAGTATGCGGCCCAGGATTTTGGCAGGCAGCTGATCCTGGCAAAATTATATGGTAAGTATAAGAATTTTTCCCGGCAAGCTGAAACGGCAGGCAAGGCTGTAACTGATAAGCCTGAGTCCCTGGCGGCAAAATATCTGCTTGTTGGGGCCAGCATAGAACAGAGAGAATATGCAGCATCTCTCGATTTGCTGGAGCAGTTTTTGCGAAGCTATCCCGAAAACACCTGGTTTTTATCAGAACAGGTTGAACTGCTGGCACTGACAGGAGATCTTCAGGAAGCACTTGGTGTTGCCGGTATTATACTTGCTGAAAATCAGGACCGCAGGGATATTGTCCTTCTGCAATCCAGGATTCTCTGGGAATTGAACCGCTGGACAGATTCTGTTGCACTTTATGAGTCAATGCTCGAACCTCCGATTGAAGACATACTGGCGGGAAAAATTCAGGAGCTTGTACTGCCAGTTGGGCAGTCCCCGGCAAGAAGTACCTGGTGGGACAAGATAACTTTTGCTGAAGGTGCGCCCCCCAGGATCGCAGATATTATTATGTCTCATCAGCAGGCAGTTGACTTCTCAAAAGATGTTCAGGCTGTTAATACGATCGCTGCTACATATTATGCTGTATACCGCTGGCAGGAAAAATTCAGTAAAGAGTTGTCTGTGCGACGTTCAGTCATGCGTCAGGAATATTATCATGCTGCAAACAAACTTGAGCAATTCATTAAAGAATTCGGCAGCAATGATTTTCTACTATACGATCTGGCCGGATTATACAGCAAGCTTGACAGACTGGGAGACGAAGCAGCTATTTACAGGAGGCTTGAAGCACAAAATACAAATTTTCCCGGACTGTCTGAAGCTGTCCAGAGAAATAATCTGAAAAGGCGGCCGCAAGTTTATCTTGCATACACTGTTCAGGATGATGATGGCTGGGAAGGTTATAAGGCTGTTCGGCAGGAAACGGTTAAGGGTGGCTGGAATTATTACCAAAGTAGCAGTCAGCGTTGGGGTATTGATGTTGCCCGGAATGATTATGAATCAACCAGGGACGAGCAGAATCTCAGCGGTTGGCGCACTATGTTAACCTATGACCTGAAACTTTCACAAGTTTTGAGGCTGTCCCTTGGAGGCGGTTTTGAAAAACTAACAAGCGATTATGACGACACTTTTCTTTTCTCAGGTGCATTTACCGGCAAGATCGCCGATGAAATGAGAGCGGTTTTTTCTGTAAAACAGGATGTCGTTGCGGACACAATTGCCAGCCTTAAGAGAAATATCAAAAAAAGAGACTACAAGATCGAGTTTCTCTTTGACCTTTTTCCCCGCCTTCTTCTTGGCGGTTATTTTAACTACATGGAATACTCCGACAGCAACTGGACGAATAATTATACATTCTGGGCTTCATATGTAGTATTACCTGAACCGACCTTGATGAAATTTAGTTATAGATATGATTTATATGACTCCCGTGAGGGGTATAAACCTGGTGTGCCATCTGATGACGGCTTTGCCCCGGATGATCACCCGTACTGGTCTCCTTTGAATTACTGGATTACCCGTTTTTCCTTTTACTTTAAACACCAGTTGTCAAATGATGCCCTTGCAAGAGGCGTCCCAAGTTATTATACCATAGAGTATTCCTTGGGGTATGATTCTGAAGAAAATGATCTTCATGAATTAAAAGGGAGCTTTAATTTCGAAATAGCCAGGAATTATACAGTAAGTGCCTCCTATGGATATCTTGATCTGGATGTCTATCAACAAACGGAGGCATTTTTGTCACTGATGTATCGATTTTAATATTGGATTACAAGAGGAAGTCAATATGGTTGTAAGAATGCCTATCTCGAGGGTAGGCTTTAATAGGCTCCGCAAAGAGCTGGAACACCTGGAGCGGAAAGAACGGCATGATGTGATCCGAGCCATTGAAGTTGCGCGAGAACATGGTGACCTGCGGGAGAATGCTGAATATCATGCTGCCAAAGAGCGGCAGGGGCATGTTGAAGGCCGGATCCTGGAGTTGAAGGATAAATTGAGCCGTGCTGAAGTAATTGATTGCACTGAAGTAAGCTGCAGTAGAGCAGTCTTCGGGACAGTTGTTACCATGCTGGATCTGGATACTGATACTGAAGTAACCTATCAACTCCTGGGCCCTGAGGAATCTGATGTAAAGAAAGGGATCATTTCAATACAATCGCCACTGGGAAGATCCATTTTAGCAAAAGAGGTGGGTGATGAGGTAAAAGTTATCACTCCAGGCGGGGTAAGGGAGTTTGAGATAATGAGAATCACAGCTCCTGAAGATGACTAACCAATGGTGCCGTATAATACAGCTTTAAAGAGTTAGGGGCTTGATCTGATGAGGGGTGGCAAGTATGGAAGTGCCGGATGATTCAGCTGGCATTAATGCCCTGCAGAAATAT
>JAFDCT010000071.1 GCA_019312695.1 Deltaproteobacteria bacterium
CATACCGGACTTAAAGTCAGGGCGCAAAGGAGGAATAGATACATTCCCCCAAGTTTTTGCAACATGCTTTTTGACATTATTTCCTCCTCACCATTATTCTTTTTTCACATATTTCTGGGAATAACACAGATATTTTTAAAAAAAATGAGTGCGTATTCATAATGCTCTGCCTGTTAGATGTCAAGAGAAATGGGAAATATTTAAACCCATATATTAAATATTGGGTATTTATGCCTATAGGCTTACATCGCTGAAAAATATTTTCAAATTCTGCCAATATTCTCCTTTAGGAAGGATAGCTGAATTTTTCACCTGGTGAATTCTTTCGTTTTAAAAACCAAAGATTAGATAAATTGCGGTTATCTCTTACTTTTGCTATCTTTTTGACGTAAATTAATTTACAGATTTATAATTATCTTGAAGAAAAATTCATGAATTTATCGGTTAAAGGGAATACAATCATCCGCCATGTTTAGAAAAAAAGTGAAAGCGGAGCAGGAAAATATCCTTATCCTCGGTCTTGGCGGCATGGGATTTTATCTCGCCAAAAGGCTGCAGCACGAGGGATATTCCGTCACCGCCATAGAACCGGATCCAAAACTGATCAATTATGCCGACAGTAACCTTGATGCCCGGTTCATTACCGGAAGCGCCCTGACCTTGGAACACTGGAGAGAAGCCAATGCCTCGGAGATGGACTATCTTATCGCCGTGACCAACAAGGACGCATTGAACATGATGGGCGCCCAAATAGCAGACAGTTTCGGCATATCGCAGAAAATCTGCCGGGTACGTCACCAAGAGTACGGTAAAGACGACTGCCCGCTGACAGCAGAGGATTTGAAGATAAACCTGTTCATTCATCCTGAGGAGCTGGTCGCCCGAGAAATTGTCCGACTGATCAAGCGGACGGCCGGAAATGAGATCATCGATGTGGCCATGGGGCAGGTACAGGTCATGGCCACTCGCATCAATCCTACATCTCCACTGGCAAATAAAAACCTCAAAGAAATAGCCCAGACATACAATGAATTCCCTTTTCGGGTCGTTGCCATCGCCCGCGGGATCTCAACCATCATTCCTGGAGGCAAAACCATGATTCTGCCTCATGATCAGGTCTTGATCATGGCAAGCAAGGAGAACCTGCCCCGACTGATGGACCTGACCGGCGTTAAACTGCAGGGCCGTTACCGGGTAATGATCCTTGGTGGCGGTATGGTGGGCAGCCTTGTTGCTGAAATGCTGGGCAAAACAATGCAGGTCAAGCTGGTCGAGATGAATGAACAGAGGGCTGAAGAGTTGTCTGCCAAGCTGGAAGACACTGAGGTGCTGCTCGGAGACGGGTCGGACAAGGAGGTGCTGCTGGCGGCCGGTCTTCTGGATATGGATACATTCATTGCCGCCACCGGGGAAAATGAGACCAATATCATGAGCTGTCTGCTGGCAAAATACCTAATGAGTGAACAGGATAAAGGTCGGGAAAATACCGACCGAAAGACAATCTCCCTAGTGACCAAGGAGGATTACCAGGTGCTGGCTACTACCAGCGGTTCTGATATCGCCCTGAACAAGAAAATTCTGGCCGGTAACGAAATCCTCACCTTCATCCGGCGCAGCGAACTGCTTTCCGTTTCGCACCTGCACGGATTTGATGCAGAGGTGGTGGACCTGATTGCACCGCCCGGTGCCCCCATTACAAATAAACCCTTGGCACAACTCCATTCTCTTATTGCCGGCAAGATTATTATCGGCTCCGTGTTTCGTGATAATGAGTGGCAGCAAGCGGTGGGCGATACCCATATCCAGGAGGGGGAACGGGTTATTGTGATCTGTGCGTCTCCTTATTTTAAGGATCTGCGGAAACTGTTTTTATTTTAGATGATATTGAGCGAACAGTCAAATCGCCTGTCAGGCATCATCCCGGATTAACCCTTTTTACTTCTTCCAGAACGATGGGTAGAATACCACAAGAGCCGAGAACATCTCCAGCCGGCCCACCAGCATATTCCAGGCCAGGAACCATTTCCCCGTATCTGAGATAAAGGCGTAATTCTTAGACGGCCCCACATCCCCGAAACCGGGACCGATGTTCATCAGAGCGGATATCACCGAACTCATTGCGGTAACATAGTCCATGGAATCAACCAGAACCATGAAACAACCGCCCATCAACACCATGAAGATGTTGACGATGAAATAGCATATGGCCAGGTCGATGATCGATGAATCCACGGGCCGCTGATTCAACCTGACTGATATAATAGCCATGGGTTGGAAGAATATCTTGCGGATTGAGGCGTACATGAACTTGCAGATAATTACGTAATGTACCACCTTGATGCCGCTTGTGGTCGAGCCGGCACATGCCCCAATAAAGCAGACAGCGTAGAGAAACATCTGGGCACTTTGGGGCCATAGTTCGTAATCGGCTGTTCCGAAGCCTGTGGTGGTTAAAAGGGACATGACCTGAAAAGTGCCATAGCGAACCGAGTCAATTGCACCGTAAGTGCTGTTCTGCCAGAGAAGAAGAGAGACCGCTCCGCAGAAAAAGAGGACGAAGCCCACATACCAACGGAATTCCGTGTTTATCCTGAGGGCTTGCCAATCACCCCGCATTATCTGGTAAAAAAGGATAAAGGTCATGCCGCCGAGAAACATGAAAAGGGTCACGACCCAGTCGATATAGGCACTGTTATAATGACCGATGCTGGCATTTTTAGGGGAGTAGCCTGAAGTGGAAACCGTGCCAAAGGCGGTGCACATAGCGTCAAACATCGGCATGCCCCCCAGCCAGAGCAATATGATCTCCAGGGCGTTCAGGCCCAGATAGATGAGCCAGAGCATGATCATGGTGTCCTTGTTGCGGGCCTTGAATTTCTCCTTGGTGATAACTTGGCCGGGGCTTGACTCGGCCCTGAAGATCCGCAGGCCGCCCATGCCTTTCGGCAGAAAGATAATCGTCAAAGTAAGAAAGCCCATGCCTCCCAGCAGGTGGGTCTCGCTTCTCCAAAACAGCAGGCCGTGCGGCACCGATTCGATATCGGTAAGGATGGTGGCCCCGGTGGTTGTATAGCCGGACATCATCTCAAAAAAGGCATCGGTAAACGAGGGTATCGTCCCGTGGAACATGAAGGGCAGACCGGATAGCGCCGATACCAGTATCCAGCCGAAAACAGCTATAAATATTCCGTCTTTTATGTTTAACTCATGTTCTTTGCGGAAATACCACCAGCAGGGAAGTCCGATACCAACAGTGATCAACGCCGCTTGGATGATGGGCAGCAGATCATTCTCACCGTAATAGATGGAACTGATCGCCGGCAGGAACATGGAACAACCGGTAACTATTAACAAAAGCCCAATTACATGTAGGATTGAGGTAAAATGCATAGGCAATTGAACTGATGGGCAAATAGGCCTGAGTTATTCGCTAGTCATATTTGTATAAGGGGACAGCCCGATAACATTTCCGACCCGTGCTCTTTCTCTTTTACGGGGTAACCTTAAATAGCTTTTATATAACCGAAAGTCAAGTATGGCCAAAAGGTATCACCATAATACACATATTAATATCAACAGGTTAAAACCTAAACAAACCTTGCGTTGAACAAGGATTAACTCCATAAAAAAATACAGGTGCATTTGCTTTGATATGTCTTTATTGTACTAGCTTGACATGTCAACATTAATTCTTTTCCGGCAAAGGGGATATAATTATTTTTCGCTAAATTAATGAAAGTCTGATAGCAATAAATGATTTACAGATTGGGAAATGAATATTGATATTGATCATTTTTTAAATATCATCACTGGAGAAATTCAAAACTATCAGGTGCCTGTAGTTGACCTGATCGCGGTGCAGACGAAAGATCCTTTTCGGATACTGCTGGCCACCATTCTTTCAGCCCGAACTAAGGATGAAACAACAGCTAAAGCTGCAGCCCGCCTGTTCAAAAGGATCTCTGGCCCGGACAGCCTGAAAGAGCTTAAAGAGGCAACTATAGCCAAACTTATCTATCCGGTTGGTTTTTATAAAAATAAGGCAAGGTATCTTAAGCAACTGCCATCTGCCCTCAAACAATTTGACGGCAGAATTCCAGACACTGTTGAAGAGCTCATCAAACTGCCCGGTGTTGGCAGAAAAACTGCTAATCTTGTGGTGGCTGTAGCTTTTCAAAAACCGGCCATCTGCGTTGACACGCATGTTCACAGGATCATGAACATCTGGGGTTATGTGAAGACCAAAACCCCTTTTGAGACTGAGATGGCCCTGCGATATAAGCTGCCTGAAAAATACTGGCTCCGTATCAATTCCATCCTGGTTGCCTTTGGCCAGGCTGTCTGCAGGCCGGTGCGACCCCATTGTGACCGCTGCACTGTTGCACAATATTGTCCCCAGATAGGTGTAATTCCCAGAAAATTGCCCTCGTCAAAAAGAAAGAAAATGAAAAAAAATGACTGCAAAAAATTTATATCATGGAATGTAAACGGCTTACGTGCTGTTGAAAAAAAAGGGTTTGTGGATATTATTTATGAGCTGGATGCTGAAATTGTCTGCCTGCAGGAAATAAAGGCAATGCCTGATCAGCTCCCGGAAACACTGAAAAGTATTTCCGGCTACCATTCCTTCTGGTTTCCGGCTATCCGTAAAGGATATGCCGGCGTCAGCACCTATACAAAAATTGAACCGCTGAATGTACTCTATGGTATGGATATTCCTGAACATGACCATGAAGGCAGGGTACTCACTCTGGAGTTTGACGATTATTTCCTGGTCAATGCCTACTTTCCCAATGCCCAACCCGGACTTGTAAGGCTGGATTACAAGCTGGCCTTTAACCGCGCTATCCATAATTTTGTTGACAGGTTGGCTGACAAGAAAAGTGTTGTCATATGTGGCGACTTCAATGTGGCCCACAAGCCGATCGACCTGGCAAACCCCAAGCAGAATGAAAAAAATCCCGGTTATTCCGTTCCGGAAAGGGAATGGATGGATACCTTTACCGATGCCGGCTATATTGACACCTTCCGGAAATTCAATCAGCAGCCTGAACAGTATACCTGGTGGAGTTATCGCTTTAATGCCAGGGCCAAGAATATCGGCTGGAGAATTGACTATTTCTGTGTTGACCCCGCCAGCGAGGGG
>JAFDCT010000072.1 GCA_019312695.1 Deltaproteobacteria bacterium
AATGACGGTGATTCAATCTTCCGTCTCTTTTATGACACCATCAAGGGCGGGGACTTCAGGGCCCGGGAGGCCAATGTTTACCGTTTGGCCCAGGTAAGTAACAACATTATCGACCAGTGCGTAGCCCAGGGAGTCACCTTTGCCAGGGAATACGGAGGTCGGCTGGCAAACCGTTCCTTTGGCGGTGCCCAGGTTTCGCGGACATTCTATGCCCGCGGCCAGACCGGCCAGCAGCTTCTTCTGGGCGCCTATTCTGCCCTCATGCGCCAGGTGAAAAAGGGCAAATTAAAAATGCTTTCACGGCGTGAGATGCTTGACCTGGTCGTCATTGATGGCCAGGCCCGGGGTATCGTCACCAGAAACATGCTGACCGGCGATATTGAAATGCACGGGGCTCATGCGGTTGTTCTTGCCACCGGTGGCTACGGCAATGTCTACTTCCTGTCCACCAACGCCATGGCATCCAATGTAACTGCTGCCTGGCGTGCTTACAAACGAGGCGCGTTTTTTGCCAACCCCTGCTTTGTGCAAATTCATCCGACCTGCATCCCGGTACACGGCACCTATCAGTCTAAGCTTACCCTGATGAGTGAAAGTCTGCGCAATGACGGCAGGGTCTGGGTCCCGAAAGACCCCGGAGATAAAAGACCACCGGCAGAAATCCCTGAAAACGAGCGGGACTATTACCTGGAAAACAAGTATCCCAGTTTCGGCAACCTTGTACCGCGGGACGTTGCCTCAAGGAACGCCAAGGAACAATGCGATCAGGGCAAGGGTGTTGGCTCCACCGGGTTGGCAGTCTATCTTGATTTCAGCGAGGCGATCAGCAGGGACGGCGCCGGAGTCATCACCCAGAAATACGGCAATCTTTTTCACATGTATGAAAAGATTACTGCAGCCAATCCCATGCAGGAACCCATGATGATATTCCCGGCTGTGCATTACACCATGGGCGGTCTCTGGGTGGATTACAATCTGATGTCCACCATCCCGGGACTTTTTGTCCTCGGTGAAGCCAACTTTTCAGACCACGGAGCGAACAGGCTGGGAGCAAGTGCCCTGATGCAGGGTCTGGCGGACGGCTATTTTGTCATTCCCTATACCATCGGCAACTATCTGGCCACTATTCCTGCAAATCCCCAGGATACCAAGCATCCGGCTTTCAGCCAGACTGCCGAAGAGGCCGCGGGCAGGATTGAAAAACTGCTGGCCATAAAGGGCCGGAAAACGGTTGATGAGATCCACCGGGAACTTGGGCTTTTGATGTGGGATACCTGCGGTATGGGCCGAAACGAAGAAGGATTGCAGGAGGCCCTGGCAAAAATCCCTGAAATCAGGGAAGAGTTCTGGCAGAACATTACCATACCCGGACAGGGGCAGGAATTAAACCAGTCGCTTGAACGCGCCGGCCGAGTTGCAGATTTCCTCGAGTTTGCCGAATTGATGGTTGTTGACGCACTCTCCAGAAAGGAATCATGCGGCTGCCATTTCCGGGAAGAAAGCCAGACAGAAGAAAACGAAGCCAAACGAGATGATGAAAACTTTTCCCACGTCTCCGTATGGGAATATACCGGCGAAACCAATGCACCTGAATTTCATAAGGAACCCTTGGTATTTGAGAATGTTCAGCCATCGCAGAGGAGTTACAAGTGAGCACAATTGAATTGACTCTTAAGATCTGGCGGCAAAAAGGGCCTGATACACCCGGCAGCCTTGAAACCTTTACAAGCGGCCCCATATCAACTGACATGTCTTTTCTGGAAATGCTGGATGTCCTCAACGAACGTTTGACCAGGGAAGGCAAAGAACCTGTTGCTTTCGATCATGACTGCCGTGAAGGCATCTGCGGCATGTGCGGCGCTGTGGTCAACGGTCATCCCCATGGCCCGGAAAAGGAAACTACCCTGTGCCAGCTGCATATGCGGCACTTTAACAATGGTGATACCCTGGTAATCGAACCCTTTCGCGCCAGGGCCTTTCGTATTGAAAGGGATCTGGTTGTCGACAGAAGCGGCCTGGATAAAATGATAACCGCCGGTGGTTATGTATCAGTGAACACGGGTGGAGCACCAGATGCCAATGCCATCCCTATTCCCCAAAAAAATGCCGAGGAAGAAATGGACGCAGCCGCCTGTATCGGCTGCGGCGCCTGTGTAGCAGCCTGCCCCAATGCCTCAGCCATGCTCTTTGTGGCAGCCAAGGTCTCCCACCTCTCGCTCCTACCCCAAGGACATCCTGAACGTGCCAAAAGGGCCCTGGACATGGTCCGGGAAATGGATGAACTGGGTTTTGGTAACTGCTCCAATGAAAGGGAATGCGAGGCAGCATGCCCCAAGGGTATTTCCATCCGGAATATTGCCAGGCTGAACAGGGAATTTTTAAAAGCGGCCATATTTTCAGATGAGGAATAATGGTGGGCGCCCCTTCCATCCTGACCTCCCTGCTCCCGGTTTTTATTATCATCATCTGTGGCTACGTCTTTAAAAAAACCAGATTCCCCGGCGATGATTTCTGGCCGGGGGCAGAAAGAATAGTCTATTATTTTCTTTACCCTGCCCTGCTTTTTTCCAGCAGCACCGGAGCCTCCTGGGATTTTTTCAGTGTCGCCTCCATGGTCTGGGCAATCCTGGCCGCCATGTTTGTCATGAGCGGGCTGCTTCTGCTTCTGCGTACCCGGCTTTCCCGGAATGATGCTTCTTTCACCTCTGTTTTTCAGGGTTCGCTGCGTTTTACTTCCTATATCGGATTTGCTGCTGCTTTCGCTCTCTTCGGCGATGAGGGATTATACCTTGCCGCGGTATTTATCACTGTCATGATCCCGGTAGTCAATATTCTCAGCGTCATGGTCCTGGTACGCTACGGCGACCAAAAAGGCGGCTGGCACTGGATTTTCACAACTGTAATCAAGAATCCTCTTATTCTGTCATGCCTTGCCGGCATGTCCTTCAATATTCTTGGCCTGCAGCTGCCTGTGATGGCGGAGAACTTTACCACCATACTTGGCAAAGGCTCTTTACCTCTTGGGCTGCTCGCAGTGGGGGCCTCCCTACAGATAACCGGGATGAAAAAGACAGGCGGTGAGCTTATCTATGCCTGCCTGCTTAAGCTGGGGTTCATGCCGCTTCTCATGTGGCTCAGCTGCAATCTTTTTGGTGTTGATAAACTTTCCACTGCTGTGGCCGTGCTTTTTGCTGCGCTTCCCGGCTCACCTCTATCCTATATCCTGGCGAAGCAGCTGGGGGGGGATTCCAGATTGATGTCCTCCATCATTGCCGTGCAGACAGGAATATCAATGGTAAGCCTGCCGCTCATCCTGTCCCTGGTAAGCTGATGCGGCTTATGGGGCTGCTCAAGCAAAAAGATCCCCTGTCCCTCTGGACCCTTATCGGGGCCAACCTTATTCCCGTTATCGGTATTTTCCTTTTCGGCTGGGATGTAAAATTCATCGTCCTGCTCTACTGGATAGAGAACCTTATCACTGCCTTCTACAACATATTGAAAATGGCGGGCCTCAGGACGGATCAGGCTGCGGGTCATGTCAGTAAACTGATCACAATCTCTTTTTTCTGCGTCCATTACGGCGGGTTCTGTGCAGTCCACGGTTTTTTTCTGATCCATTTCTTTAAGATCGGTACCGGTTCCTCCCCGTTTGAAAACATGAATGAATGGTGGGGCCCTCTGATCTTTATCCAGCTGCTGTTATCCGTGATTGCCAAAATCTGGGCCAGCCGGCCGCCGGAAATGATCTGGGCCGTGATCGGGTTGACAATCAGCCATGGCATTTCTTTTGCGGAAAATTATATTTTGGGCGGGGAGTACAAAACAAGCACTTTAAAAAAACTGATGCATCAGCCGTATCAGCGAATCATTGTCATGCATCTTGCCATACTGGCCGGCGGCGTCCTGGTTCTGGAACTCAACTCTCCGCTGCCGCTCTTGATAATCCTGATCGGGCTTAAAATAGCCGTTGATGTTTACCTGCACAATAAAAGCCACAGGACAACAGCACAGCTGGGGAAAGAAACTTTAAAAACAACGAAATGACGGCAAAAAAAAGAACTGAATCTCAGGGTTCACAGCTGACATGACAGACTCCGGTCGGCGTTTTCAGGGCATAGGGGAAGTACTTTTTCTTAAACCAGAATGCAACGTTGACCAGTGAAATGAGGACCGGGACCTCGACCAGGGGCCCTATGACTGCGGCAAAAGCCTGACCTGAGTCAATGCCGAACACGGCAATTGCTACCGCAATAGCAAGTTCGAAATTATTGGATGCCGCTGTAAAGCTTAACGTTGTTGACTGTTCATAGGTTGCGCCCGCTTTCATCGACAGATAGAAGGAAACCAGGAACATAAGCAGAAAGTAAATGGTCAGGGGCACAGCAATCCTGATAACATCAAACGGCAGTTGCACAATGTATTCCCCCTTGAGAGAGAACATGACCAGGATGGTGAAAAGCAGAAATATCAGAGTCAGTGGACTGATCTTTGGCACCAGCTTTTCCTGATACCACTCTTCCCCCATGACTTTCACACCGAACAAGCGGGTAAACATGCCTCCAAGGAACGGAATGCCGAGATAGATGAATACAGACTTGGCAATCTCTTTCATGGAGATATCGACCAGTGTTCCTTCCAGACCGAGCCACCCTGGTACGATGGTAATGAAAATCCAGGCATAGAGGGAAAAGAAAAGTACCTGGAATATGGAGTTAAAGGCGACCAGGCCGGCACAGTATTCCCGGTCGCCTTCGGCCAGGTCGTTCCAGACAATAACCATGGCAATACAGCGGGCCAGGCCTATAAGAATCAGGCCCACCATGTAGTCATGATGACCGGACAGAAATGTCACTGCCAGCCCGAACATGAGAATTGGGCCGATAATCCAGTTCTGCACCAGGGAAAGGATCAGGACCCTCACATTACGGAAGATCTCATGCAGTTTCTCATAGCGCACCTTGGCCAGCGGCGGATACATCATGAGGATCAGACCTATGGCAATGGGGATATTGGTGGTTCCGACCTGAAAGGTATTGATAACGTCACGGATGTTTGGATAAAGCCAGCCACCAATGACTCCTGCAAACATTGCCAGAAAAATCCACAATGTTAAAAAACGGTCAAGGAACGAGAGCCTTTTTAATGAGCCAGCCATTTTGCACTCCTTTCATGTCGTCTTTATAAGTTTTGCTTTATTTAATCCACGCCAATACTTCACTTTTCGCAGGAACTTTTCCAACACACATAATCTTCCCGTCTATGACAATCGCAGGGGTGGAAAGTACGCCTAATTGGGCCATTTCAACAAAATCGGTAATTTTTACAACTTCAGCCTCTATTCCAGCATCCGCCACAGCTTCCTGGACAATATTTTCAGCTTTGGTGCAGTTCGCACAACCCGGACCGCAGACTTTTATCTCCATAACCGCTCCTTACGTTGAACTTAAACAATGAGATTAAACAGGTACCCGACCAGGAGAATACCGCAGCCGACAACTGTCACGAATACAGCGATCATCCTCGGTTTCAGCACCTTGCGCAGAATCACTATTTCCGGCAGAGAAAGGGCAATGACACTCATCATAAATGCCAAAACAGTCCCCAGCGCTGCGCCTTTGCCAAGCAAGGCGTAAATGACAGGAACAATACCAGCTGCGTTAGAATACATGGGAATACCAATGACTAC
Source organism: Deltaproteobacteria bacterium (assembly GCA_019312695.1). Taxonomy (GTDB): domain Bacteria; phylum Desulfobacterota; class Desulfobulbia; order Desulfobulbales; family BM004; genus BM004. The sequence goes on from JAFDCT010000072.1 coordinate 5,687, forward strand.
TGCTGCCGGCACACTCCACCAGGCACCCTTACCCATGATCGTGGCCATGAATCCTTCAGGCACATACCCGTGAATACCTGCACCAACAGCTATACCAGCAATAACATAAATCCATACCTTGCCGACAATATCCACTACTGCTGTTTTGCCGGCATTAAGACGTTCATTCCAGGTGAGCGAGTTACCCGGAATATCATCAGCATTGGTGCGCATATCACGAACCCAGTCTTCAACATGCCCTTCCATTCTCAACCTGCCTATTATCCAGCCCGCCACTATGGCAACAAGCAAACCTGTGACAAGATAGAGCCCAGCAATCTTCCAGCCCAAGAGGCCGTATAAAAGCACCAATGCTATTTCATTAACCAAGGGAGCGGCTATAAGAAATGAAAACGTCACCCCAAGGGGAACCCCGGCAGTCACAAAGCCTATAAATAGCGGCACAGCGGAACATGAACAGAAGGGTGTTACAATGCCCAGGATAGCTGCCAGCACATTTCCGGCCGATTCTTTTTTCCCGGCAAGTATCTTTCTTGTCCGTTCAGGTGTAAAAAAGGTCCGGAGAACCCCTACTCCAAAAATAATAAGAGTAAGCAACATCAGGACCTTTGGTGTGTCGTACAGGAAAAAGTGAAGAGCTTCTCCCAGATGACTGCCCTGCTGAATTGAAAAAAGAGTATACGTTAAAAAACCGGCAAGTGAATAAAGCTGCCGATAGATAACAAACCATAAGCCAATACCTGCAGCTATCAGGATAATTTTGGGCAGGAGAGATACTAACCCTTTGGAGGACTTCTTTTCAGCCGCATTCTCAGTCGCGGGACAATGACAGTTTATGTTTTGCAAATCCTTCATGCTGATATGCTTTGTCAAACTCACCCACAGGTTCTTGTTGCTTTTGTTGACAAATGCTCTTTGAGTCTGCGTTTATCTTCGACTGTTTGACCTGCCCCGAATAACATTGCTTTCAGCAGGCCCAAAAGGTCTGGAGCATGTTCTATCTTTTTCCTGTTGATTTTGTAATACATCCAGACACCATGGCGCCTGTCATCAACAAGCCCGGTGTTGCGCAAGTAGGAAAGATGTCGTGAAACAGTTGATTGCGGCAGTTCCAAGGCTGCCATGATGTCACAGACACAGAGTTCCTGATCGTTCACCAGGAGCGCCATTATCCGCAGTCTGGTTTCATCACCTAACGCCTTGAAAAGCTGAGCTGTAGTTTTCACAAAAATCATTATATCCGCATAAGCGGATATGTCAACTGTAAAAATCAGCTCGCGCTGTTGTCCCGGGAAAATAGAATAATGCGATTATTTCGCCCGTATGCATGTTCATTGGGCTATTATTTTTTCAGGACCGAGAATGGTGAGGAGGGTGATACCTGCTTACAATCACAGGTTTTCTGGTTGAGATTGGTGCCGCACCGGGAGCATAACCCCCGGCATGATTCGGAACACAGATGTTTCTCAGGATTCAGAAGAAAAACCTGCTGGCTCAATATCTCGAATATATCCACTACAGGCTCCTGCAGATAGATCATATCCATTTCCGAAGCGCTTATTTCATGCTCGGCCGGTTCAAGTTTGCTCCCCGGGGCATATTCCAGATCGATATTGAAACTTTCATCGATGTCCATGGCATAATCTTCGAGGCAGCGGTCGCAGGCAAAGGCAATGGTTGTTTTAATTCTGCCTTCCAGCAGGACCCGGTCGACCCCGTTGCGCTTCAATATTACAGTTGCAAGTATAGGCCCGGTTCTTTGCAGCTCATGATCAGGGAACCAGGATTCATCCTTTATTTCATACCGCAGCCCTTCTTCGGATATTTCGCCAAACCGTACCTTCATGATGACACCCAATATTTAAAGTTGTCTATCAGCAACATATGGCCTGCCTTCAAGAATGAGTTTTTAACCACACATCAACTTCATGCCGCATCAGGGAGTAAAATTTTTCCGAACCGCCCAGCCCGGTACGGCCAAAGGTATAATTTATCTCCAGAAAAAACGGCTCAACTTCTTCCCCTGGAAAAACCAGATCAAAGGCAGCAAGGTTAATACCCGACCGGCGGCAGAACTGTTTGACTTTCTCTCTGCCGACTTCCTGAAGTTCAGGGTCTGATGCAGCATCTATTTCACCACCCTGGGTCACATTGTGCAAAAAAGCCTGTGCCTTGCGCCAATAGCTGAAAACTTGGTTTCCGATCACCACCACCCTGAGGTCCCTTTCAAGGGAAGCCAGGTATTCCTGGATAACAAACCCGCTGCTGCCATGCAATTCATAGCGCAACAGAACCTGCAGTTTTGTTTCCAGTTCTTCTTTATTGTTGATGAGCCAGACTTGCTTCCCCTCCCCGGCGTGGGCTCCTTTCATAACAAAGGGATACGGCGGCAGTTCAGGAACCGTGTGCTCCATATTATAATGCTCACCTCGTAGTGTTTCAACCCTGGGAAACACAAGGGTGTGCGGGTGTTTCAAGCCGTAGGCCCAAAAGGCGAATGTGTCACCCATCTTGCCTTCCCATTGGAAACGCAGATCATAGTTTGGGAAAACCTGCGGGCATAATTCATTACACAGCCAGTACATTTCCCTTTCTACAGTCTGCGGCAGAATAATGGCACTGGCATTCTTTATGGCATTGAACAGATTTTTATCCCAGACCCCCCGGTCCCAGTAAAATGTATCACCTTCAATTATAGGGTGCATCGATAATACATTTTTACCCTGCTTGCTCCGCTCTGGGGATTTTTTCCTGTCAGTTTCGGTCATGTTCATGCAATGATCACACTATTATACCTGAAAACATCAGAATTCCTTGAAAACCTTGGCCAGAGAATCCCCAGCCACGTGGATCTTGAACTCATTGAAATATCCAAACGGTGTCAGCATAACCAGAAAATTCGTTCTTTCAAGCCGCTCTTTCACCTCAACCAGGACCTTTTGTGAAAAATCAGGATCAGCCTTGCTGCCGGACAAATGATTGAATGAGTGCAGCACCACATTTTTCGTTGAAAATTTCCCGCAGAGCCACTTTACGTTCTTGGCAAACTTCTGCACAACCTTGTTTTTCTTTTCGACATCTTCCGCCTCAACATGAAAGAATACAACCACCGCATCACTGATTTCCTCCTTTTTCAAGACATCGGGAACCGCGGCCAGACTTTTGGCGGCTGTTTCATAAGAAAAAGAGTGGGCATAAAAAAGCAGCAGTTTCATGGTCGGATTCCAGTATGTCATACACCAGCATATTTGAACTTTTGCAGCTCTGCGATAATGACCTCCGGATCCAGGCGATTGGTATAATCAGCATCAATATAGGCATACGCTATAATACCATTTGCACCAACAACATATGTAGCAGGAATGGGGAGTTCAAAACTCCGGTCGCCGTTGGCAGCCTGCAGGTCAATACCAAAATTTTTATAAATTTCCTGCATTTTGTCCGACAACTTAAATACAAGGCCAAAATCTCTTGCTACCTTGTTGCCCACATCGCTTAATACTTCAAAATCCAGGGCCAGCTTCTCAACCGTCGAAAGTGAATTGTCAGGCAACTGGGGGGATATTGCTACAAGTTGGGCTCCCAGGGCTTTTATTCGTGGTAATGATTGCTGCAAAGACCGCAGCTCAAGATTACAGAACGGTCACCAAACACCCCGGTAGAAACTCAAAACCATAGGCCCCTGGGCCAGAATATCTCCGGATAACACCATCCTGCCTGCCACATCCGGCAGGGTAAAAGACGGCATTCTCTCGCCTGTGCCGCAGCTTGTTTTTTCGATACCAGACTGGACCAGCCCCTGGACAAACCGCCCGATCTCCCTCAGGGTCTCCCGCGGTATTTCCCTGCCTAACTGCTGTTTTAATTCATTGAGTTGCTCTGTCAAACCCATATCATTCCCTCGCAATTTAGATTGGTGATCTGCTGTTACACAATGAATTCATATATTACTTACAAAACTGTGTCAGCATGGTTATTATACTAATAAGTATCATTGGTTCCGCTGTGAAAAAATCTCATATGGTGCGCATCTTATGCAAAACGTCTGGCTGATGACAATGTTTGTTTTTGCTGTTGCCTTTTTTCTTGTTTTCTTTGCCGTCTACTTTTTCAGACCGAGAAAGAAAGATAAAATCATACCTAATACCCTGGAAAGAGAGTTAATTGATCCTGAAGACATTTCACTGCCCCACCGGGCTGAACCCAACTGGCCAGCCACCTTCGAGACTTCAGCCGGGGAAAAGGCTGAGGTGCGAATTGTTAGTGTTTCGCAAGGCAGCGGCTTCATAAAAAGTGATACCAGGCTTGAAATAGGGGAAAAATTCCAGCTCACTATTCATTTGCCGGACCGGCCTGCCCTGCAGCTCAAGGCAGAAGTCACCTGGTCCAATATGCATCTGCCGCCCGAAAAAGTGGTAAACCGCGGCATGGGTATCCGCTTCATTGAGGCAGGTGAGGATGCTGTCTGCCTTATTGATGATACTATCTCGCGACATGCAGCAGCACGTAAAGCGGCTGAAAACCCTGCTGCAGAATGATGCTTGTAGTCCTTAACCCGGGGGCCAGGAAAACGGGCGGCCGGCCAGAAGGTGGAAATGCATGTGGAAGATTTCCTGCCCGGCACCGGCGCCGTTATTGAGAACAAGGCGAAAGGCATCCGCAACCCCTTCCTTATCAGCGATCTTTATTGCGGCCAGCATAAGATGCCCCAGAAGCTGTTGGTCTTCAATTTCCGCATCATTTAATATGGACAGCGGTTTTTTAGGTATGATGAGAATATGCACAGGGGCCTGCGGATTGATATCCCTGAAAGCCAGGCAGAGATCATCCTCATAGACAATATCTGCCGGAATTTCCTTGTTGATGATCTTGGTAAAAATTGTCGCCATGTCACGCTCCTCCTCGTTATCCGAACGTTATTTTCGAAACAATAAACATTATCTGGAGTAGAATTATGCCTTCAATACATATCCAACAGAAACCAGCATAAATCAATTGGAATTTTTTGTAATCCCGATAACATTGTAAAAACTCAGCTTCCTAAAAGATATGCGCATCCTTTTTGGTTGCCATTATTACTCTTTTGGGGGCATTTTTGTATCTACTGGTATCCACAACCAGCAATGCCATTTGACCCGGCATTAATCAATGCTATATATTACCAATGGCAGATTAAGGTTCCTTTTTGTATACCGTTAATATATCACCAATTCTATGGAGGGGGCTATGAACACTTTATTTGACCAGACAACAATTAATGGTATGACCCTGGGAAACCGCCTTGTCCGCTCGGCAACCTGGGAGGGCATGTGTGATAATGATGGGAAGCCTACACAAAAACTGATTTCTTTTTATCGTGAAATGGCCCGGGGCAAAGTGGGGCTCATCATAAGCGGATACACCTTTGTGAGTCCTGAAGGCAAGCAGTTGCCTGGTAAAATGGGTATTCATACAGATGATTTTGCAGATGTCATGCAAGACATGACCCGGGCTGTCCACGACGAAGGCGGCAAAATATGTATCCAGCTTGTCCATGCAGGCGGCCAGACTGATGCCAATAATGCAGGGCAGCAGCCTATCGCCCCCTCTGCCGTAAAAATTGACCAGTATCCTGAATTACCTGTTGAAATGACCAGAGAAGAAATTTCCAGGGTCATTGCTGCCTTTGGTGATGGTGCCCGCCGTGCCAAAAAATGGGGTTTTGACGCTGTCCAGCTCCATGGGGCCCACGGATATCTCATCAACCAGTTTCTCTCGCCATTGGCCAACAAAAGGCAGGATGAGTACGGCGGTTCCATTGAAGACAGGTGCCGTTTTCTCATGGAAGCCTACCAGGCAGTCCGTTCTGCTGTTGGGCCTGACTTCCCTGTTATGATCAAACTGAACAGCTCTGACAATCTTGCCGGTGGGCTTAGCCCGGAAGATGCTGTTTTCGCAGCCAAGGCCCTTGATACATCCGGAATTGACTGCATTGAGGTAAGCGGCGGCACCCCAGCTTCGGGAGACCAGAGCCCGGCCAG
>JAFDCT010000073.1 GCA_019312695.1 Deltaproteobacteria bacterium
CGTAAGGCTTTTGGTCAAATTGACTAAACAATTCTCTTAGCAGAATTCACCTCTTATATAAATTCTCCTGGTGCCAGACTGATTTTATGATAGTTGCCTCCCTTCGCAGTTTATACCCCTGGAGTTTCTGAGAATCATTCTTATATTATTCAAAAGAGACAATATTAAGCTTATTAGCAAACCTTTGCTTATGCGAAGGAGGTGACTACTATGACAAGCAATGAACTTTTACATGAAGCACAATCAGTGTTTGCAACCGATCACCCAAGGGAGTCCATTGACCTGTTCACCAGGGCCGAAGAGGAAGGCTGCAACCCGGTAACCGTTTACCTAAGCCGGGGAGCGGCGTTTCTGGCCGTCGGTGAACTGGATAGATCAATAGAGGATTTCAGCAGGGTGTTGGAGATTGATGCAGACAATGAGAGAGCTTTCTACTATCGCGGCATTGCTCATCTCAGGAAAAGCGAATTCAAAGAGGCGGTCGATGATCTGTCTATCTCGATTTCGTTTAACCATGAGAGAGGTGCTGCATTCTTTGCGCGCGGCCTGGCTTATGGTGAACTGGACCGCACGGACGAATCCCTGCGTGATCTAAAAACTGCCATCGCTTTCTCCAACAGGGAGATCGAAGGCTTCGGTAACCTGTTCGGCGAGAACCGCACACTTTTTGGCAAGAGCATGGCCCTGCTTGAAGGCGAGCGTGGACCATGGTCCATTGTTATGAATGATGATGAGGTGAACAAACTGAAAAAGTGGATTGAAAACTAGAATTATATGTATTTGATAACTGTTTTAAAGGCAGCGGAGATCCGCTGCTTTTTTTGTACAACATCCTACATTAAAGCTTCCTTAACAAGCTTCTGGCAATATGCTCGCAAGACACACCAACGCTTCCTATTAAGGTTCAAAGGGTTGGACGGGCTTATAAAAATGGGGTAAAATTGCATGGCGGAATAATCGGCAAGGATTTTCGGCCGCTAAAAAACTGAACCTATTGAACCAGCCGACTATGGCGCTTAACACTAAACCCCAGCCTATTTTTACTTCACCGAGGCAAACTGCCAGCGACTTTCTCCTTATTGGAGTCGGGTGCATTCTTTGTGCAATTGCCATCAACGGCATCCTGATACCCCAGCACTTTGCCACCAGCGGTATTACAGGTATTGCCCTGGTGATCCACAGAAAAATACCTTCACTTCATTTAGGGATCATATATTTTCTTGTTAATCTGCCCCTGTTTGCTCTGGCCTGGATGGCAGTGGGGCGCAGGTTCTTTTTCTACAGCCTGGTCGGCATGGCCGCTCTGTCTTTGTCCGTAACATTCGTCAACGTGTCAATCCAGCTGGACGATAAAATTCTCAATGCCCTCCTGGCCGGACTGATCAGCGGGGCAGGAGTCGGGATAACTCTCAGATCATCAGGGTCACAGGGCGGTATCGATATCCTGTCAGTTATGCTCCTGAAGAGGTTTTCCATCGGTATCGGCAATACTATCCTGACCGTCAACTGCATTGTGCTTTTACTCGTTGCCCTGGCCTACTCCCTTGAAGCTCTCCTCTACACCCTGGTCGTTATCTATGTCAGTACCAAAATAGCCAGCTTAGTGATAACCGGTTTCAGCCAACGCAAGGCTGTTATGATCATATCACCCGAATGGCAGATTATTTCGCAGGAGATTTTAAAGGATATCCGGCGCGGTGTGACAATTATTAAGGGCGAAGGGGGATTCAGCGGCAAGAAGGAAAACATACTCTTCACCGTTGTCACCATCCGTGAGGTCGGCTCCCTCAAAAAACTGGTACAGAAGATTGATCCTGATGCCTTTGTGGTTATTAGCCCGACTCAGGAGGTCATGAACTACAGGATTGGCAACCAACCTCATTGGTAGCAGCTTCTGCTATTCAAAATTTAGCTGCGGACGTGGTCCAGCTGCTTCAGAATTCGCGGCTTTAGCACCAGCCACTTGAAAAAAATAAAAGGGCTGCAGCCATTACGGCCACAACCCTTCAGGGGGATTATGCAAACCGCAGCTAACGGCTCAGGCCGAGAGCTTCGCGTTTGTCACCGATGAGCTCGTCAAAAAACCCGGCTGCCTTTATGGGGTCCGGCTCCACGTGAAATACCGCACCAACGAGTCCTTTGAGGCCATTCAGGGCCAAGCCGGTAACTGTTTGTGAACCGAGAATATTCGGCGGGTGCCCGAGATGGACATGGATGCCGCTGGCCACCGCATATGTGGCGATTGCGGCCGCCTTCTCGGAATACCATTCCGGTGATGAAGCACCGACCGGCAGATCGCTGATATCCACACCAAGGGCATTGGCAATAAGGGCGCACAGGTGCATGATGCGTGAATTATCCACACAGCTGCCCATGTGAACAACCGGCGGGATGCCCAGACTGCCGCATATTTCCTTCAGTCCCGGGCCTGCCTGATCGATGGCGCCCGGTACCAGCAATCCAACTTTGCCTGCCGCAGTGGTCACGCAGCCCGTGACCAGCACCAGGATATCTTTGGCAATCAGGGCCTTAGCCAGTCCAACGTTACTGGAATCCTGTTGCACCTTCGGGTTATTGCAGCCGACAATTCCGACGCAGCCCCTTATTTTCCCGGCTTTTACCGCATCAAGAAACGGATCGAGACTCCCGCCCAGGGCAGCCAGGATAGCCTCATTGGAAAAGCCGGTCATGATTTCAACCGGTTCCACCGGAATTTCCACTCGGTTCTGGTTGCGACTGACATAACCGTCGATTGCCAGTTCAACAATCTCCCGGGCTTGCTGCATGGCAGTTTCTGGGCGGAAATCAAAATGGATGGCCCCGGTGAATTTTGCCTTGTTTGCCGTAGTGATAAATTTTGTGTGGTAACAGGAAGCAGTCTGCACCAGGCTGGGCATGATGCATTGATAATCGACCACTATCGCCTCAACAGCCCCTGTGACAATAGCAAGTTCCGTCATAAGATGATTTCCAGCCATGGGCACTCCCTGGCGCATCAACAGCTCATTGCCAGTACAGCAGAGACCGGCCAGGTTTATACCCGTGGCTCCCTTAGCATTCGCCTTGCCAATTATCTCCGGATCATTGGCTGCTTTAAAAATCATCTCGGTAACTATGGGATTGTGGCCATGGACCAGGATATTCACCTGGTCTCTTTTCAGGACGCCAAGATTAGCCTGCGACATTTTGGGGGTCGGTGTCCCGAAGATACAATCGGACAGTTCAGTGCCGATCATGGAACCGGACCAACCGTCTGCCAGGGCAGTTCGGGCTGCATGCAGCAGGGTGTTGGGCGCATCATTGTCGCATCCCATATGGGTTCGGTGCATCATTTCTGCGATTTCCCGGTCAACGCCGCGGGGAGTTATGCCGAGATTCCGCCATATTGCCCTCCTTTTCTCCGGCACCCTTTTGAGGAAAGCCACCTCTGATTTTCTGCTGCCGAAGTCCGCATAAAAAACATCCACCAGGTCTTTGGCAACCTCCATAATTTCCCTGCCATCGGCCTGGATGCCAACCTCCGCAGCAATCCTGGCCAGCTTTTCCTCGTCTGTTATCCGGTAATCCTTTGTCCTGCCCTCAACTATTGCTTCCAGCACCTCTATAAGGTCACGACCATGGTCTGAATGTCCTGCCGCGCCGCCTGCCACAAACCTGCCGAAGTTTCTGGCCACAATAACATCGGCATCAGCGCCGCATACACCCCGCTGTCTTTTATCACCTTTCGGGCTGATGCGGCAGGGACCCATGACACAGTTCCGGCACGATAGCCCCTGTTCGCAGAAGGTACAGTGGGGGGTCTGCTCCTGCAGCCTGTCCCATGCTGTTTCAACTCCGTCCTTGCGGGCCTTGATGATCATAGCCTGGGCATCCTGATGGATTGACATTTCCTGGGGTGTCAACTCTTTTTTCTCTGCCATGCTCTACCTCCAATCCGTAAGAGAGAATTAATCTTGAAAGCTCAATATTCAAGCTATTCAAGCCTTCTTAGAATGTATCACTTTTCATAAAAGACCCGGATCTGCAGCAAGTAAACAATCTGCCTGTAAAGCCTTAAATGGTTTTGTTTTATAACAAACGAGCAGATTAAATGGCGCCCATAGCCAGTTTATTTTTATAGGTAAAAACCCCTATTTTGTCAAGGTCAATAATATAAGGCAGGAGGTACTTCGGTGAAAAGATTTGCAGAGATTCATTCTGCCGGTGAAGGATTTGCCCTACGGCATACTTCCAGGCATTCAGTCAGCTTTTCCGAAGTGCCGAAGAGGATGAGGACGTCATCGGCCAGCAGTACAGTATCCGCCGCAGGATTGGGCGTCATTGCTTCCTGCCTGCGTATGGCCAGGATAGTCACACCATAGTTTTTGCGCATGCCTATTTCAGCAATGGTTTTTCCTGTAAAGGGTGAACCTTTTTCCAGCTGGATCACCTTCATCTCAGAATCTGAGAGGCAACCGCTCATATCGCAGATGGAGACCAGGGAACGCGGCTGGGAACGCAGCATCTGATAACCGTCAGCCCGGACCTCGAACATGAACCTGTCTATATCCTGCTGTGGTACAAGATAATGATGCAGCACCCGGATAAAGATCTCCACCGCTGTCTCGTATTCTTCAGGGATAACCTCGTCAGCTCCCAGTTCGCGCAGCGTATCAATCTCGGTTACAAAACGCGTCCTGACAATAAGATAAATATAGGGATTTAACTCCTTGATCTGCCCAACAATCTGGCGGCTGGCAACATAATCGGAAATGGCGATCACCGCTACCCTGGCACTTGTGATGCCGGCATGTTCCAGTACAGGCATATGGGTAGCATCACCATAGAGGATATTTTTGCCCTCCTTTTTTTCTCGCCGGACCGTTTCAGGATTTGTCTCTATGATAACATAGGGAATATTCGCATTTATGGCTGCCTTGGTGAGATTGCGCCCGTTCAAACCATAACCGATAATAAGCAAATGATTCCGGAGGGTTTTTGACTTCCGCATGTCTTCGTCCTGCTTAACCGGAGCCAGGCCCCTCTTCAGCCTGTCCGGAAAAGGCAGGCGCAGTATAATCTCCGCCAGCTTTGGACTGAAGGATATGAGAAAAGGGGTAATGGCCATGGTTATGACTGCCACGGCAAGAAAAAACTGGTAGCGGAGCCCGGGCAGAAAATCATGTGCCAGTCCGAACTTGGAAAGCACAAAGGAAAACTCACCGACCTGGGCCAGGGCAAAAGCGGTAAGAAGTGCACTGCGCAGCGAGACGCCGAGCAGCATGGCAATAAGCAGAACCAACCCGAATTTCAAGAAAACAATACCGACCGCCAGGAAGCCTATATCCCCGGGATGTGTCAATACCACCCTGATATCCAGCAGCATGCCGATAGAGACAAAAAAGAAACTCATGAATATATCCCTGAAGGGCGTCATGTTGCCAAGGGCTGCCGTGCCGTATTCCGATTCCGAGATTACCAGGCCGGCAAGAAATGCTCCCAGGCCCAGCGAAAGACCTACGAGGGAGGTAACCCAGGCTGTGAGCAGGCAGATGGCTACAATGGACAGCAGGAACAATTCACGGCTTCTCGTCCGCGCCACCATGAACAGGGCATGGGGCACCAGGTAGCGGGCGGCAAGCAGTACCAGGCCGAAAATGGAGGCTGTCTTGATAAGAAGAATGAAAAGCGATTTCCCCATGGCAAAACCCTGGCCGCCTGCACCTGCCAGAAAAGGGGTCAGCAGCATAAGCAGGACGACAATGATATCCTGAAATATAAGAATGGCAAGGATGGTTTCACCATGGGGCGAATCAAGCTCAGACCTCTCCTGGTAAAGCCTCAGGACAATGGCCGTGCTACTTAATGCCATGAGGAAGCCGATAAAGATCGAACGGTTTGCCGGAAGTTCATAACCGATAAAAAAAATTAAGGCTGTGGCAATGATTGTGAGAAAAACCTGGAGGGAGCCGCCAATCAGGACCTGCCGCTTCAGGCGGAAGAGTTCCTTCAAGGAAAAC
>JAFDCT010000074.1 GCA_019312695.1 Deltaproteobacteria bacterium
CCAATTCTCATCACTTTATTATTTGGGTTTGACCTTACACATTGGCGGTATATGGATTTTCTTAACATGAAGATTACAGTAAAGATTTTCTCACATGGGTTATAATTTGTATAATTAAATTGTTGAAGCCGACTAAAAAAAATACAACAAAAGAAGTAAGTTCCCTCTACACCCTAATAAATTCATTTTTTAAAAATACTCTTGAAGAACGATTGTTATTTTTTTGTTAATTAACTAAAAAGTGATTACCTCATAAACATGGAAAGAACTTTAAGATATTAATACTTTAAAGAGGTTCTATCTAAAAGCAGCAATGGAATGCCAAGGTTTAAAATTGCCGAGTATCGTTTACATTGCAGCTGATTTGCCAAACCAAGCTTAATACAGTTTTTTTATTAATATTTAACACGATTTTCTGGGACTAAAAGGAGGTTTTCAGATGGCTGAATATGCTAATCTTCAACAGACGGATATAGGAAAAGTTAAAAAATTCGATGTCCAGAGCATGATCAATAAAGCCTTAATCGGCATTCTGATTTCGAAGGAGATTATTACTGAAGAAGAAATGTTAGTTATATTAGGAAGCATAAACAGGCAGCAAGAGATCCATCTCGAGCAACTAATAGGACAACATTAATAAAAACAAACTATATGTTAGAAAAGGAAGGGCCAGAAATGGCTCTGGTGAAGTTTTTATAGATTGCAAATTCCTGTTATGACCCGAAACAATATGGATTGACCACGTATTCAAAATTAGCATTATATATCTAAACAATTAAAGCCAGGGTTGGGGGATATGAATTTCCCACTCTGGTTTTTTCATTTAGTATATGACAATTGAAAAGTTACGATTCCACTTAACACCCTCACTCGACTTCTGCCTAAAAATAGTTTCTATTTTGGTAAGTAATATTGATTTTCCGAGAAAGGATAATCATTGCTGTATTGCTAATTTCTAAATGACACAACCTATACAGTAAACAGTAAAGGAGCGATGTGCAGAATGGTATACGCTTAAAAAAGAATGTCAATCTCTCGCTGTTGATCTTCTATGGCCTTGGCAATACTCTCGGCGCCGGAATCTACGTCCTTGTCGGGAAGGTGGCAGGTATAGCTGGCCTTTTCGCTCCAATCGCCTTCGTTGTTTCTTCCCTTGTCGTTATCTTTACCGCCCTGACTTACGCAGAGCTCTCAGCGCGTTATCCACTCAGTGCAGGAGAGGCCGTTTATATTCATCGCGGACTGGGGCTTAAGTGGCTGGCTGTCTTTGTGGGCCTTCTTATATGTACTGCCGGCATAGTTTCCGCGGCGACAATCTGCCAAGGCTTTATTGGATACTTCCAGGTCTTCATTGACATACCCGAGCGGCTTGCCCTTGTCATACTTATCTTAACCCTTGGGTGCATCGCGGCCTGGGGGATAAAAGAGGCCGTGACTACCGCGGCGGTCTTAACTGTCATCGAGATCATAGGTCTTCTCCTTATCATAGTCACAGGTCTGGATAACATTACACTAGATCGTTTGAGGGAAACGGAACTTTTCCCCGCTTGGGATGTACCGGTTTGGCTGAGCATACTTAACGGCGCATTTCTGGCAGTTTATGCATTCCTCGGTTTTGAGGACATGGTCAATGTGGCGGAAGAAGTCAAAAATCCTGAACGCAATATGCCCTTGGGTATCATACTCACACTTCTCATCTCAACCGCACTTTATTTTATGGTCTCCTTTGTTGCTGTAATAGCTGTCCCGGTCGAGTCACTGCAGCAGAGCAAGGCCCCGTTGGCCCTCGTGTACCAAAATTCAACAGGCAAAGATCCTGTACTCATCAGCATTATAAGCATGTTCGCAGTTATCAACGGAGCCTTGATCCAGATCATTATGTCAACACGAATTTTATACGGAATGAGCAGCCAGAAATGGTTACCTAAATTATTTTCAAAAGTTAACAAACATACCCATACGCCGTTGGTCGCCACAATGCTCGTTGTCTCTCTGCTGCTGGTCACTGCTCTGCTGCTGCCGCTTGTCACTTTGGCAAAGACTACCAGTTTTCTTCTCCTGATAGTTTTCGGACTGGTAAACCTTGCGCTGATTTTTCTTAAGCGAAGGCGGCTGTATGCACCTAATATACGGACCTATCCCGTTCTGATACCAGTGTTCGGCGTGATCTTCAGCTTTGGCATGGTGATTTTTGAGGTATTTACCGGGTAGAGTGTTTATTGTCCCTTTTATTGAGAACGTAAATATAAATCTCATCTTTTTTGACCAGCAAAACATATCAACAAGTTACTTGACCTATTTCATGGGGGAAGGTCAAAACCTACTACCTCAGCAATCAGTATTTAGGCGGAATTGACAATACCAGGTTGACATGCTTTTGCAGCACCTCCAGCTTTTTTTCCAGTCGCACAATTGTTGGCTAATTTCAACAACCGACTTTGCTACCTCTCCTTTCAGAATGCGGGATCGGTATTTGGAACACCAACCTATATGGTATTTGCAATCCCAAACTGCATGTGCTAATTTTGTAATAGTTTCATTAAATACCTCCTTCAGACTTTCAGGGTCACTGCCCGATATGTTAAGGAGGTGTTTGCTCATTATGATACCAGCATAGCATAGCTGAGACCGACCAGCTTAGCTGGTGATTTAAGTCAGATATTTAATGGGGATAAAAAGGGGAATTATGAAAAAGGCACTAATTCTTAGCATAATTTTTTCAATAAGTATTTTTTGCACTCATCTTCAAGCCGCAACTTTTAATGTCTCCACCACTGAAGAATTAAGACAGGCTCTTCTTGATGCTGCCATAAACATGCAAGCAGATACAATTGTTTTAGCAGATGGGACATATGCGACAACAGATGATGGAGGGGGAACATTTAACTTTACTGCCGATGAAAGTTATGATCTGACAATCCAGGGCAGTTCTCCTGATAATGTGGTGCTGAGCGGTGATAATACAGATAGGGTGCTGGAGTTCGACGTGAATAATTCTGTTCAACAAATTTATCTTACTAATATTTCGATAATTAATGGCAAATCTTCCGTAGATGGTGGCGGCATTTTCTCATATGAACCTTTAATTATTGAGAATTGTATAATATCTGGCAATAATGCGAATGGTAATGGTGGTGGATTTTTTAATCTGGATATCAGCGATATTACCATAACTAACAGCATCATATCTGGCAATACTGCGGGGCTTCGTGG
>JAFDCT010000075.1 GCA_019312695.1 Deltaproteobacteria bacterium
ACCGTCAAAGATATCCAGAAGTTTTCTGAGATAACGGCTACCGCCCATTATATTATCCTCAGCCTTAAACGGGGCGGCCACCTCCATCTCCTCGGCTGTATCGGGCATAAGCTGCATGAGCCCCATGGCCCCCTTATGGGAAACTGCATAAGGGTTAAAACTCGATTCAACCTTAATAACGGCCCGTATCAACTCGGGGTCAAGGCTGTAGCGCTCGGCAGCACTCCTGATGAAGTCCCCGTAACGGCCATATGCGGCTGCCGACCTTATGGCACCATAGCCAGGAACTTCCCGGTAGCGCGGATCTGCCGGCACGTTGGTGAAATGCATCCTGCCGTATTTGTCCACGTAGGAATACATCGCTGCCTCGGAAGCCGATAATGATGACAGCAACACTATTATGAAAATGGCAACCAGCGTTAACCGCATAAACAATTACCCGGAAAAGCTAGAATTATTTTGTCCTTTTCTCCCAGTCTGCAAGGAATTTATCCATACCAATGTCTGTGAGCGGATGTTTGGCCAGCTGCTCGATCACCTTGTAGGGAATTGTTGCAATATCAGCGCCCATAAGAGCAGCTTCCACTACATGGATGGGGTTGCGGACGCTGGCCACAATGACCTCGGTTTCATACCCGTAGTTACCGTAGATATTCATAATATCATTTACCAGGTCCATCCCGACCTGGGAAATATCATCAAGCCTGCCGACAAAGGGACTGACATAGGCAGCGCCTGCCTTGGCTGCCATCAATGCCTGCATGGGAGAAAAGATCAGCGTAACATTGGTCCTGATATTTTCATTGCTTAATATCTTTACAGCCTTCAGCCCTTCAGTGGTCATCGGTATCTTAACCACTATATTTGGGTGAAAAGCTGCAAGTTTTCGCCCCTCTTCAACCATGCCTTCTGCATCAATACTGACTACTTCGCCGTTGACCGGGCCGTCCACCAGTTCGCAGATCTCCTGCAGCAGCTCTTCAAAAGGCCTGTTCTCCCTGGCAATAAGGGAGGGATTGGTCGTGACGCCATCCACCATGCCAAGGGCATAAGCTTTTTTGATCTCTTCTATGTTTGCCGTATCAATAAAAAATTTCATTCCTCAGCTCCTTTTTTCTCAAGAAACATTTCACAGCATTTATTACTACAAAAATAAAAAATTTGCTTATTATGATGCAACTGAACCGCCTGCCCCTTTGGAATATAATTGTGGCAGACCGGGTCCTCTACCAGGACATCCTGTATCGCTCCCCCTGATGAGCCTTTACCCTGCTTAGTTCCATGAACCTTCTTTTTGCGTGGACCGATAAGCAGCCGGTAAAGGATATAGAGGAGGATAGCAATGATAAGAATACGCAGCGGCGTCATTCGGCAACCTCACCCTTTGAACTTGACCAGGACGATACAAGGACCTGTGGACCATGACCGGCTTCCTGTTCTTTTTGCAACAGGTCCTGCACCATTTCTCTGGACGTTTTACGGGTTATGGGATGACACAGTTCCGGAGCAATTTCCGCCAGCGGCTTCAGGACGAAAAGTCGATTGGCAATTTCCGGATGCGGCAGGGTTATGAATGGATCATCACTTACCAAGTCACCCCAGTAAAGCAGATCAAGATCTATACATCGATCTTCAGGTATGCCGTTTAAGACTCTTTTCCTGCCAAGACTTTTCTCAACAACAAACATTTCCCTCAGTAGTTTAAACGGTTCCAATGATGTCTGCAGGCTGCCTACAGCATTGATAAACCAGTTTTCTGATGCCATGCCAACAGGTTCTGACATGTAGGGACTTGAAAGGGCAAGAAGCTTCACTCCCTTGACTTCACCAAGTTTGGCCCAAGCCTGGAGCAGATTTTCACGGCAATTGCCAAGGTTGGCTCCAAGCCCTATATACGCCACAGCCATTGGATTACAGACCTTCAGAAACCGATTTCGGCCATGCGGTCTACAGCCTCGGAAAGCCTTTCTTTTGATACTGTCAGGGCCATGCGAACATAACCTTCTCCCGGGGCTCCGAAACCGTTGCCGGGAGTGGCGACGATACCGCTCTTCTCAAGGAGTAGTGCAGCAAAGCTTGCAGAAGTATATCCTGCAGGTACTTCAAACCAGACATAAAATGTCGCCTTTGGCGGCTCAACATTTATACCGAGTTTCTTCAAACCCTCAACCAGGATGTCACGGCGTTGGGTATAAATTTCTCGCATATCTGCCAAACACTGCTGATCACCCTCAAGAGCCTCGATACCGGCAACCTGAATTGCCTCGAAGATCCCCGAGTCGATATTGCTTTTTATTCTGCCGAGGCCCCCGATGATCTTGGCGTTCCCTGCAGCCCAGCCAATTCTCCAGCCGGTCATATTGTATGTTTTGGAAAGGGAATGAAACTCTATGCCAACTTCCATGGCACCCGGCGTCTCGAGAAAACTGGGTGGAACATAGCCGTCAAAGGTCATCTCAGAATAGGCGAAATCATGGCAGACCATGATATTGTGTTTTTCGGCAAAACCCACAACAGCTCTGAAAAAATCCTGCGTGGCCGGGGCTGCGGTAGGATTGTTCGGGTAGTTCAGAAACATCATCTTGGCCTTGTCGAGTATGTCAGCCGGGATTGCATCCAGGTCCGGGAGAAAATTATTTTCTTTCACCAGGGGCATCTCATGGGGTATGCCGCCTGCAAACATGGTGGCAATGGCATAAACCGGGTAGGCCGGACTGGGGACCAGGACAACATCTCCTGGGTTGATGAACGCCAGTGGGATATGGGCTATTCCCTCTTTAGAGCCGATGAGGGACACCACCTCCTGGATTGGCTGGAGTTCCACACCAGTACGTTTTTTATACCAGCGGCTCACTGCCCTCCTGAACTCATTCATGCCCGTATAGCTCGGGTACCTGTGATAACGGGGCTCCCTGGCGGCCTTTGCCAGTTCCTCAATAATATTACCAGGGGTAGGGAGATCGGGGTCGCCGACTCCAAGATCAATCACATCAACACCACGGGACCTTGCCTCTGCTTTTTTCCTGTCCAGCTCTGCAAAAAGATACGGTGGTAGCTGCTTCAGCCTGTCTGCCTGTTCAATAGTTATCATTTTTAAAAGCCTTTAAATATTCCCTGTTAATTTATCTTTCGTTTAACGGGGTTTGTAGAAACACCCGATAAAGTTACCAAAGTTAAGTGAATTTCCTAAACAATAAAAAGCATCATATTAACAAATCGAGGTTGATGGAGATACAAGG
>JAFDCT010000076.1 GCA_019312695.1 Deltaproteobacteria bacterium
CAAGCAAGGAGCCCTGAGGGATCTTGACAAAACCCTGAAACGTCTGCATACAGATTATCTTGACCTGTGGCAGATTCATGACATCAGGAGTAAAAAGGACCTTGCCGTTATCAGCGGGCCGGATGGTGCCCTGGAAGCCTTTGTCGAAGCAAAAAAAGCAGGTAAGGTCCTGAATATAGGTGTTACAGGTCATCATGATCCCACCATTCTGGCGCAGGCCGTCGCTGAATGGCCGGTCGATTCAGTCATGTTGCCGGTAAATCCTGTGGAGGAACTGCTGGGGGGATTCCTCACCGTCACACTGGATGAAGCCCGCCGAAGGAAAATAGCTGTTATCGGCATGAAGATTTTAGGCGCCTCGCATTTCATCCTGCCAAAATTCAAAGTATCCGCCGAACTTTTGGTACGCTATGCCTTGTCGTATGGGATAACAGTCGGCATAGTCGGCTGTTCCTCACCGGATGAAGTTCAGAGCCTTGTCAGGGCCGGAAGCAGCAAGCCGGTTTCCCAACAGGAAAAGGACGCAATTCTGGAAGTATTTAGGCC
The DNA here is from genome assembly GCA_019312695.1 of Deltaproteobacteria bacterium. Classification (GTDB taxonomy): domain Bacteria; phylum Desulfobacterota; class Desulfobulbia; order Desulfobulbales; family BM004; genus BM004. The sequence continues at coordinate 547 of JAFDCT010000076.1, forward strand.
GTATGCCCGCAAACTTGCCTTTTATCGGGGAGTGATATGAGATAGGCTGCGCGGGAAAAAAGAAAAATTTTAAGGGAGCAATATGGAGAGTAACCGGACAGCAATCTTTGCCTTTAAGGGCAATCCCATCTGCTTTGTGCACGTTCTTTTAAACGCCATCGACCTGCATGACAGGAAAGGCGAAGTAAAAATAATCCTGGAAGGAGAGGCAACCGGCCTCATTGTTGGACTCCGCAGGCCTGATCATCAGCTGCACCTGCTTTATGAAAAAGCAAAAAAGCTGAATCTCATCGATGCAGTGTGCCGGGCCTGTGCCGTGAAGATGAATGCACTTGCGGCAGCTGAAGCTGAAAATTTGAGGCTGGCGGACGATATGGCAGGACATGCGGGCATGGCCCCCTATATCGAACAGGGTTATGAAATCATCACACTGTAACAACAAACAATATACCCTGATCAGGTATACCGGTGCGCTGGCCTTGCTTTTTTTCGCTGTTATTCTGCTTTCAGTTGGTGGATGCAGGAAAAAAGAGGATTTACCAAAGGTCTTGGAACGGCAGGGCTGGGTAAGTGATTATGCTGATATGCTGAAAACTGAAGAAAAAAAGCGGATCTCCTCTGAACTTGAATCGTATGAAAACGAAACCTGCCACCAGGTTTATCTGCTCATCGTTCCATCTCTTGAGGGCGAAAATATAGTGGAATTTTCTCAAAGGACTGCTTCAGCGTGGGAAATAGGCCAGCCTGGATTTGGCAACGGCTTCCTTGTTACTATCGCGATGCAGGAAGGAACGGTTCGCATTGAAACCGGGTCGGCCTTTGAATGGTTTATTCAGAATGGTACGGCAGATAAGATTTTGCAGGAAGTTATGTTTCCGCTTTTTAGGCAGGAAAGGTTTATAGATGGAATAGAACGCGGCCTGAAAGAAATTATGGCAGCAGGCCTTCTCAAGCCGATTCCTGAGAACCATAAACCGGATAGTTGCCGGGCGATCCGATGAAGCCTGTCATGCAACAGGCATACCCGAAATATGTTGCCCTGGGCAGCAGACTGGTTGGCATCCCGGAAGTAGAAACCCTGGGTGTAAAACCTAATTTTCATGATTATACACAGAATGAAAGAGAGAAAATTCATGCTGCAGAGTGTATCCTGTATCCTAGTTTGAATTATGCCCAGTATTTCACCACAATGGGCAAGAAGATTTTCCCCAGCGTTGAGACCTACCTGTATGCCGGTCAAAAAATGAAACAGACAACGCTTTTTAATATGCTTTCCATTCCGCATCCCAAAACTAAAATATACCTGAAGAGAGAGTTTTGGCGTATCGAAAAGGAGTTTTCTTTTCCTTTCATAGCAAAGATTCCAAGGGCGTCATCCCGGGGAAGAGGGGTGTTTAAAATTACTGGTTCAGCTGAATTGGGCGAGTATCTTGGAAAGACGAAATTTGCTTACATCCAGGAGTTTATTCCGCATGAAAAGGATTTACGGGTGGTCCTGATCAACTACGAACCGGTATTGACTTATTGGCGCATACTTCCCGATGGAGATTTCAGAACAAACCTGTTTCAGGGCGGAGTGATTGATTTTGACAACATACCCCATGATGCTGTCGAGTTGGCCGGTGAGTTTGCCAGGAAATGTAATTTCAACGATGTCGGGCTTGATATGTTGCGGTGTAAAGGCGCCTGGTACTTGATCGAAGCAAATATGCAGTACGGACGTGAGGGTTTCAGGAAAAAAAATTTGGTTCTCAAGGAAGTTATACGCCGGAAACTTTTAGCCGGAACCCTCTTGGACTGATGAGTTTCCAGGCAGGAAACTCAATGATGTGCCGAACCATCCCCTGGGGGACGCATGGTTTATAATTATCTTGCTGATCTCGTTGTACTGCTGCATGCCCTTTTTGTCCTGTTTGTCCTGCTGGGAGGGTTTCTGGTGCACTGGAGGCCGGTAATAGCCTGGGGCCATATACCGGCGGTTATCTGGGCGGCGAGTATTGAATTCTTGGGCTGGATCTGCCCGCTGACCCCCATGGAAAACATGTTGCGCAACAAGGGAGGTGGTACTGGATATGCAACCGGTTTTGTCGAGCATTATATTATGCCACTACTTTATCCGGCTGCATTAACCAGGAATATGCAAATAGGTTTCGGCCTGACTGTTCTGGGACTCAACTTAGTAATCTATCTGCGTGTCTGGCAGAAAATTCGTGAGACTGGAGAGGGCAAATCGCGATAAATCAAAGGAGGCTAAGATGGATAACTGGTTTCTCTGGACAGTTTTAGCCATGATCACATTCGGTGCCTGGGGGTTTTTCCCGAAGCTGGCTGTCAGTTATATCAGCCCGCAAAGCGCAATAATCTACCAGGTGATCGGAGGGCTGCTCGTAGGAATTATTGGTCTTGCCAGTGTTAAATTCAAACCTGACATGCATCCCATGGGTATTTTGTATGCCCTGCTAACGGGAATAACTGGTGTGCTCGGCACCCTTTTCTATTATGCTGCTGCCAGCAGGGGCCAGATATCAATTGTTGTCAGTCTTACAGCCCTCTATCCGATAATCACCATTCTGCTGGCTATAATTTTCCTGCATGAAACCCTGGTGCTGAAACAGTATATAGGCTTGGGCTTTGCCCTGGCTGCCATTTTCCTGCTAACCGGCTAGGCTAACAGCAATTTCCCAGGCTGAGCATGAAAAATAACAGAAGCAGAAAAATTATCGTGCATACCGTGTTATTATTACTAAATTACATTATTGTCATCCGTTTAAGGAGATAGGCCTGTCGCCGGCAACGAGAAAGGATTTACTCTTAAGCATAGTCCCCTCCTATTGCTACCAGAACCTGTGAAGCCCGGATACATCATTTTGGAGCAGAAGGCGACAGAATGGCACCGGAAGTTGAAAGAATCACCATCAGCTGTGATAGACCCCTTTTGCCCGGCAAAGATTTGCCAGAGAGGTGAGACTTGTTGAAATCAAATATCTTTCTGACTAAAGGGAAGGTGCTTCCGGCAGGGCACTGGGGTTATTAATAGATGGCCCCATATTTCTTGCACAGCCGCTTATTCTGCTGGACCGTTATGGTATTGTACGTTACATTCAGATAGTACCCGAGGTTACGAAACTCACTGATATGGAAAAAACGTTTGATAAAGCCCGGAAACTCGTGCAGGAATAATAAAAACAGAACTGGAGGAGAATGAATGGCTGGAGAGGTAAAGAAAGAGGAAAAGCAGGCCGAAAAACCCTTGGACAAGATGACTGTTACTGAACTACGCGAGGTTGTGAAGCAGGAAGTTCCTGAGGTTACCGGGGTAACCGGTATGAAGAAGGATCAGTTGCTGGAGATTGTCAAGGAGGCCAGGGGCATTAAGGATGAAGCCCCGGTCAAGAAGAAGAAAACAGCCGGCCCCAAGAAAGATTTGAGCGTCAGGGAAATGAAGCTGGAAATTATCAGGCTGCGGGCTGAAAGAGAAGTACTGCGCCAAGAGAAGGATAAAAAGAAACTTGAAATCATCCGGAGAAGGATTAACAGGTTGAAAAAAATGACCCGGAGAGCAGCATAGGAATGATTGGAGTGTCATCCGGAAGGCATATATTTACAGAGCGTATATCACTGGAAGCTGTATTTTTTCAAATTAAATGAAAAAATTTTTTCCCTGCTGAACTGCGATCGGGAGGGATTTATATGGGCAGCAGAAAGAGCGTTCAGCTCCATAAAAAAAAGAAGAAAAAGCAGGTAAGGGCGGGAACCGGGCAGAAAGAAAAGCATCCAGCGCAGCAGCTCAGAAAGAACAGGCTGGAAATTGTTCTGAAATGCGATACTACTGGCTGCCTTGAAGCTATTGTTTCTGCCATCTACTCGTCAGCCTCTCCTGAAGTGGGAATTGACATTATCAGTTCAGGAGTAGGTGCTGTTAACAAGTCGGACGTTTTCATGGCCGAAACCGGCAGCAGATTGATTCTGGGTTTTAATGTCGGTATCATGCCGCACTTGGAGCAGATGGCTTTCGAGCACAATGTTGAGATACGGCTTTTTGAAGTGATTTACAAACTGCTGGAAGATCTAAAATCCATCGCCAAAAGTCTGATTTCCCATGAAACAGCAGAAGAAATTATCGGTTCGGCCAAGGTCATCGCCTTGTTTAAGAGCAGCCGCAAGGGCATCATTATAGGGTGTGAGATATTGAAAGGTAAATTGATGTTGGGACGTTCTTTCCGGATCCTAGGGGCCATGGGACCAATGTATA
>JAFDCT010000077.1 GCA_019312695.1 Deltaproteobacteria bacterium
CCCTAAAGAAAGTACCACGAGATGAGCTAGGACGCAAAGGTCTAGTTGTTGATTTACCTGATATATATATAATTTTTTCCTTAAACTCTGACCCCTTGAAAAATCAGGCCATGCAGATTTATCAGCAAAAGGCGGAAATTGTCCGCACCGAAAAGCTTACTGATGATATATACCGGTTCACTGTTATGGCCCCGGATATTGCTGCAGCCGCAATAGCTGTACAGTTTATCATGGTCCGGGTCGGGGAAAACCTGGATCCGTTACTGCGCAGACCTTTTTCTATTCACCAGGTTTCTGAAGGAGGATTGGTCCAGATTCTCTTCAAGGTAATAGGTAAAGGAACGCAGCAAATCGGCAAGCTGCAAACCGGTAAGTGCCTGGATATTTTTGGACCTCTTGGCAAAGGGTTTACGTATGGTGAAAATGAGAAACACTGCCTCGTGGGTGGCGGCATTGGTATAGCCCCCTTGCTTTTCCTTGCCAAACAGCTGCTCAGGAAAAATGAACCTTCTGCCATTAAGGTTCTCCTCGGGGCCAGGACAGGAGATGAGATCGGTGTTCTGCAGGATGATTTTGAGAGTATGGGGCTTGAGGTCCTGGCAGCGACAGAAGATGGCAGCCTGGGCCAGAAAGGGTTGGTCACAGATCGCATGACCCCGATAAATGAGGTCCAACTTAAGATTTATGGCTGCGGCCCTTACCCTATGCTGCGGGCAGTTGCCGGCTTGTGCAGAGAAAAGAGCTGGGCCTGTCAGGTATCACTTGAAACGATTATGGCCTGTGGTCTAGGAGCCTGTCTTGGCTGTACTGTTTTGCAGGCAGACATGGAGGGGTATGTCCACGTATGCAAGGACGGGCCGGTATTTAATGCGGATGGAGTGGCATGGCTGTAGAATCAACTGACCTGAAAATAAATATTGGCTCCCTGCGGTTAAATAATCCTGTGATGACCGCTTCCGGCACCTTCGGATACGGGGAAGAGTTCGGATCGCTTGTTAACCTGCACCGTTTGGGGGCCATTATCGTCAAGGGTATCTCCCTGTTACCCAGGCAGGGCAATCCGCCCCCCAGGCTTGCGGAAACAGCCTGCGGTATGTTAAATGCCATCGGCCTGGAAAATGTTGGCCTGGAAAGATTTCTTTCTGACAAGCTGCCTTTTTTGCAGGGCATAGCCACACCACTTATTGTCAATATCCTTGGGGATACGGTGGAGGATTGTCAGCGGCTGGCAGCCCGGCTGGACGAAGTCGAGAAAGTTGCTGGACTTGAAGTAAATATATCATGCCCGAATGTGAAACAGGGGGGGGTAACATTCGGGACTGATCCGGATATGGCGTATGCCGTTACAAAAGCGGTACGGCAGCATTTCAGCCGGACAGTGATAGTCAAGCTGTCCCCCAATGTCACCGATATTGCCAGAATTGCCAGGGCAGTGGAAGAAGCCGGTGCCGACGCGGTTTCCCTGATCAATACAGTGCTGGGGATGGCCATTGATGTAGAGTCGTGTCTGCCGAAACTTGCCAATATTTTCGGGGGTTTGTCAGGTCCGGCAATCAAACCCATTGCCGTGCGGATGGTATGGCAGGTTGCTGACACGGTTTCGATCCCGGTAATAGGCATAGGCGGGATCACCACCACTGAAGATGCCGTTGAGTTTTTGCTTGCCGGAGCCAGTGCGGTACAGGTGGGTACGACAAACTTTGTCAATCCAAAAGCTGTGGAAGAAATCATTCAGGGCATTGAAGCCTATCTGGCTCAGAAAAATATGGTATCCATTAAGGAGTTAATTGGCCGGGCCAGGCAAGCCTGATATTTGGCCAAAACACTCAATTCCATTTAGTTGATAGTTCATGAGCAGTTTTTTCCAGAGGCTCAGGTATTATTTCCTGATCCTCTTTGACCGGCAAACACCTTGGTATGTAAAACTTATCCTTTCCGTGGGCCTCCTGTACATACTGGTTCCCATAGACATTCTTACCGATACCATTCCTCTTTTCGGGTGGCTGGATGATTTGGCAATTGCTTCATTTATTATTGCCGTTGCATTACGACTGGTACCCAAAGAGGTTATGGCCAGGGTGAAGAGAAAGGTATTTGGTGTCAAGACATGATCAGAAAAGGAGATACCGTGTCTGCCGATCTGTGTCATAAAAAAGAACTGCTGAAAAGCTTCTATTGCGTTTATTCCGACTGGGTCAAGCGTTTCCCGCTGGCCTGCCGGAAGGGGTGCGCAGCATGTTGTACCCAGAGCGTAACCATGACGAGCCTGGAAGGTGAGATTGTCCTTGATTTTATTAAGGTACAGGGCAGGGAAAAATGGTTGCGTGCTGAACTTGCAGAATCGATTCCAGGAAAAAGCAGGCCGTTGCTAACTACAAATCAGTTTGCTGAAGCCTGTCTGAATCAGCTGGATGTTGACAGTAATGCTTTCGGCTGCTGGGATTTTACCCCCTGTATTTTTCTGGAGGAGAATATCTGCTCAATATATGAAGTACGGCCCTTTGGCTGCAGAAGTTTTGGCTCAGTTGTAAGGTGCACTGAAGACAGAACCGCTGAGATGGCTCCCATCCACCTGACGGTTAATATTGTCTTAAGCCAGATTATCGAGCATTTAAACAGTGATAACGGTTACTGGTCTGGCATGATGGATATTTTATACAGCCTGGTAAACAGCGATCTGGTAAAAGTATATCTTATGCAGGCCAGACCAGTACCCGGATTTCTACTTGAGCCCCAGGAAGTTCGGGAAATACATGTTCTCCTGAAAAAACTCAGGGAACAGTCTTCTGACATGGGAAGCCTAGGTGATCTAATTGACAACTTTATGCCTATATTATAGGGTATTTTACTTTATTTCATTGCCCAAAGGCAATGAAATGGAAAACTGAGGAGGAAAAAAGCAAGTTGACTGCATCAATACAAGTTCCTGCCGGCATATGTGTCTCAGTGGCCGGTGAAAATGTTGCCCAGGCTATTGATATTGCCAGGCAGTCTGAAAGATATGCAGATGTTATAGAGATACGGCTTGACACCCTGGCCGACCCGGGTATTAGTCTTTTCATGAAAGAGTTTCATGTGCCCCTGTTGTTTACCAATCGTCCTGACTGGGAAGGGGGATTTTTCAAGGGATCGGAAGCCAGGCGCATAGAGCTGCTGGCACAGGCTGTTCAGCACGACTGTGCCCTGGTTGATCTGGAACTCAAAACCGCCCCCGAATTACGGGGAGAGCTGCTTGACATCCTTTTGCAGCACCCCAAAACCGGTCTTATCATTTCATGGCATGATTTTTTCGGCACCCCTGACAGCGAGGAACTGGGTGAGATTCTCCAGCAGCAGATGGAATCCGGAGCCCATATCGGGAAGATAGTCACGACGGCCAATGATTACTCGGATATTCTCAGGGTGCTTAATCTCCAGGCAATTGCAGCCCAGAATAATTTTCCCCTCATTGCTTTTTGCATGGGAGCCATTGGCAAGATAAGCCGCCTGGCCACTACAAAGCTTGGCGGCTACATGACATATGCTGCCCCAGATGGCGGTAAAGAAACAGCTCCGGGCCAGATACCGGTGTCTGTTATACGTGATATGCTAGCGAGACTGGATCATGCAGATTAAAGGCTCAACTGAAGTTTACGGCATAATCGGCAACCCGGTTGCCCATTCCTTAAGCCCCATAATGCATAACAGCGGTTTTGAGGCCCTGGGATTAAATAAGGTGTATGTGGCCTTCCCTGCAACAAACGCGGAAAAAGCCATTGCAGGTTGCCGGGCCTTGGGCGTGCACGGACTCTCAGTCACTATTCCGCATAAAGAGAAGATTCTGGCCTTTGTTGACTCCATTGATCCCATGGCTGAGAAAATAGGTGCGGTGAATACTCTGGTTTTTCAGGAAGACAAAAAAATCCATGGTCTGAATACTGACTGGATCGGGGCGAACAGGGCGCTGGCTGAAAAACTGGAGCTGCGGGATAAAAGGATACTCCTTCTGGGAGCAGGGGGCTCTGCCAGGGCCATCGGCTTTGGTTTGCTGGAGGCAGGTGCCAGGCTTATTCTTGCCAGCCGGACGGAAAGCAAGGTTAAAGCTCTGGCAGAAAAGCTTAAATGTGAATGGATCCACCTTGACGAGATTGAAACAGTGGAGGCAGACGGATTGATCAATGCCACATCAGTCGGCATGAAACCCATTGAAAATGCCAGCCTGGTCCAGGCAAACAGTCTGAAGAATTTTCCGATTGTCATGGATATTGTCTATGCCCCTCTGGAAACGCGACTGCTGCGCGAGGCAAAAAGCGCGGGTTGTGAAATTATTAACGGGCTTTCGATGCTGCTCTATCAAGGGGTGGCACAGTTTGAAGCCTGGACCGGCCAGGATGCTCCTGTCGAAGTGATGCACGCTGCCCTGATGAAGGCGATAACAAAATAATTAAAAGTTTAATTATATAACTATGAAAGAAATTCGACCGGTACGCAAAATTAAAGCCGAAGTAACAGTTCCCGGTTCAAAAAGCATCACCCAGCGCGCGTTGATCGCCGCAGCCCTTGCAGATGGGGAGAGTATTCTCCACGGGCCATTGGAAAGCGAGGATACACGGTATACTGCTGACGCCCTTGAGCAGATGGGCGTGACTGTTGATAAGCTCATTGACAGGTGGATAGTACGCGGCAATGGCGGGCAGATAGCCACCCCTGATAAAGAAATATTTCTGGGCAACAATGGAACGGCGACACGATTTCTCACCTCAGTTGCCTCATTGGGGGCCGGCACCTTCAGGATCAGCGGAGATGAAAGGATGGCGGAAAGACCGATTCTGCCTCTTGTGCAGGCCCTAGAGGGCTGGGGGGTTGATATTGTCAGTATCAGGAAAAATGGATGTCCGCCCCTGCTCATTAAGGCTCACGGTTTATCAGGCGGCAAAACAATTCTGCCGGAAGGCAAGAGCAGCCAGTATCTTTCCTCATTGCTGCTGGTCGGCCCTTATGCCAGGCAGCAGGCTGAACTGGATGTTGAGGGCGAGATACTTTCACTGCCCTATGTGATAATGACCCTGGCAGTGATGGAATCCTTCGGAATCAAAGTGGAGGTCAATGAAGCCCTTAACAGCTACAAAATCCCCCGGGGAACATATGGTGCCAAGGAATATGCCATTGAGGGCGATGCTTCAAATGCTTCCTATTTTTATGCCGCCGCAGCAGTAACCGGCGGTGAAGTGACAGTGCCTAATGTGCCGGTGCCATCGCTGCAGGGCGATGCTGCCTTTGTGGCTTTGCTGGCTCGTATGGGCTGCCAGATAAACAAGACCGGTGACGGGTTGACAGTAAGCGGGCCTGAGGAACTCAGAGGCATTACAATAGACATGGGCGATATGCCTGATGTCGTGCCGACCCTTGCTGTTGTAGCCTCACAGGCCAAAGGCAGGACCACCATAAAGAATATTGCCCATCTGCGCATCAAGGAGTGTGACAGGCTGCATGTCATGGCAGTTGAACTGGCCAAAATGGGAGCCAGGGTCCAGGAACTGGACGATGCCCTGATCATTGAGGGTAAAGATCCTGAGGCTTCCATGCACGGTGCGGAGATAAGCACCTATAATGACCACCGCATTGCCATGAGTTTTGCAGTGGCAGGTCTGGCTGTTCCAGGTGTGAAAGTGCTTGGCGAGGAATGTGTGGCAAAGTCCTTTCCCGATTTCTGGGAACGGTTTCAATTGCTTTACGGATAAATAATTTTCTTTTTTATGATCCTTTAGATA
>JAFDCT010000078.1 GCA_019312695.1 Deltaproteobacteria bacterium
ATGGCCCATACGGGCAAAAGATCAGGGAGTTATTTCTAGACCGGAATACTGTTTCACAAGATGAAGAACTTGAGCTTTTTATGGCGGATCGCGCTCAGCATGTTGAGCAGGTAATTGCTCCTGCACTGTCAGATGGCCGTATTGTGATAAGCGACAGGTACTATCTTTCAACCGTTGCATATCAGGGAGCTAATGGTATGGATCCGGAAATGATCCTGCAAAAAAATGCAGAATTCCCAGTTCCTGATCTGGCCATAATACTTGAAATTGAACCGGCCCGGGGTATCGATCGCATTCAGAATAACCGGAATGAACACCCCAATACCTTTGAGGAGGAAGCAAACCTGCGCAAAGTGGCAAAAATTTTTGCTGACCTGCCGCAAAGTTTTATTAAGAGAATAAATGGATCAGGTTCCATAGAAGATGTTCAACGCCAGGTTTTTGAGAAGGTTGATTATCTCCTGACCCAGAAAAAATAACAGCATATGAAATACTGAATAAATACCTGTTTCTTGTTGGTGATGATCCTGAATACCGATCAGAAGTCTTAAAAACCTTATGCCTAACAAAAACCGCATTTTTAAAGCAGCCTGTCATTTTCTGAAACCTTTTATTTGCAGGTGGTATGAGCTGAAAACTTACAATCGCTTTTCCCTGCCGGTCTCTATAGGTTTACTGGGTATTATTTTACTGTGTGTTTCCTGTGCTGCTTCCTCTATAGAGCCGCCTTCGCCAAAAAAAGTTCTCACCGGTTATGACCAGCCGGCCCAGGAGAGAGAAGTCGAGGCCAATGATATGGCCTGTTCGTATTTTTATTTCCTCTGGGGCAAGACGGCCGAGAATAACGGCCGCTTTGAAGAAGCCCTCGAAGCTTATGAAAAGGCACTTTTGTGCGATGAGGAAAGTCAATTTTTAAAACAAAACCTTGCAATTCTGTTGATCAAGATGGATCGCAAAGAGCAGGCTGCAACTTTGCTTGAGCAGATTATCGGCAGCAATCCCCAGGACACGGACAACCGGGTCTTGCTGGCCAAGGTCTACAGAAGTATGGGGTTGATGGATGAAGCTGCAGCCATATACCAGGGTCTTTTGGAAATTAATGAGGATCATGACACCCTGCTGATGCTTGGAACACTTTATGCACAGAATAAAGAGTATGACAAAGCCCAGAAGATTCTCAACCGTCTTATCCAGCTTGAAGGTGATTCATACATGGCCCATTATTCCCTGGCAAGGCTATACCGTGAATTGCAATACTATGAAAAGGCTGCAGCCTCATATGAAAAAGCACTTGAACTCAACTGGTTTGAAAGGCTGGCCTACGAGGTTGCAGAATTTTATGAAGAGCGGCGGGAATTTGATAAGGCCATAGAGGTCTATAACAGGATAATAGAAGAAGGCCAGTTAAGCGATGTGGCAAAAACAAAGTTGGTCAATCTCTATCTGACCCTCGGGGAAAATGACAAGGCCCTCAAGCTGCTTCGTGATCTGCGGTCCATCATGCCGGAATCCCACAACATTGACATAACTATCAGCCGTATTCTCTTAAGCCAGGAGAAGTATGACGAAGCCATTATGATCCTGGAGGATGTTTTAGAGACCAATCCGGAGTTGACGGTTGTGCGTTACCTGATCGGCATGGCTTATTATCGGGATAATAATAGCCAGAAGGCTGAAAAGCATCTGAAAATCATCCCTCCCGAGTCCAATCTTTATGAAGACACTATTTTTCTGCGGCTGAAGATCCTGAGTGAAGATGATAACCAGGCTGAAGCCATAGATCTTCTGCAACAGCAGATCAGTGATCCTGGCACAAGGAAGCCTAGTTTTTATATTCTGCTCGCTTCCCTTTACCGGGAAAATAAAGAAGTTGAAAGGGCTAGGGAGACCTATGAACTGGCCGGTGGATTATATCCGGATGACATTGATCTTCTCTACAACTATGGCATCTTTCTGGAAAAGATCGGGGAACAGGAAAATGCCATGACCAAGATGCAGGCTGTACTGGCAAAAGATCCTGATAACGGCGCTGCTCTCAACTATGTCGGCTATACCTGGGCAGACAATAATGTTCATCTGGAAAAAGCCTTGGAGTATATAAGAAAGGCTGTAGAACTCATGCCTGATGATGGGTATGTCAGAGATAGTCTGGGCTGGGTCCTGTATAAGATGGGGGATATCGAACAGGCAATTATTGAACTAGAAAGGGCTTCGGAGTTGGTTGCAGACGATCCAATCATCAAGGAACATCTTGGTGATGTCTATCTGCAGGCGGGGCAGTTTGAAAAGGCGCTTGCTGCATATAAACAGGCTTATGAACTTTATGAGGAAGAGAATATGAGGGAAAGCGTCAACAAGAAAATAGATTCAGTCAAAACCAGGAGCCAGAAGTGAGGAGGGTATCACGACAGGGGCACCGAAGTTACTTTATTCCACTTTTACTTGTCCTGATTTTTGTCCAGGGTTGTGCCAGGCCGGTTCTGCAAACCTATCCAGCTGGTGAAAAAGAGATTGCTGCTGTTTCTGAAGCTTTTAAACGTTACCAGGAGATAAGTCGGGAAACATGCGCTTGCTGCCTGGATGCTGAAGTTGATGTTACCCTGTCTGTTCCCGGCTGGTTTAGAGAGCATACTGGGAAACTTTCGGGTTATCTCCAGGCAATGAAGCCAGGGTATGCCAGGTTTGTGGCACTGAA
>JAFDCT010000079.1 GCA_019312695.1 Deltaproteobacteria bacterium
ATAGTTGAGCAAAAGAATGCTGCATCACCTAGGCTTAAGTGGCTGCCGCAAAAAAAATTTTCCGAAAAACAGCAATTCCCGTTTGTAGCCAAACCTCAATTCCATGAAATAAATCTTTTCCAAAGCGCCCCTACAAGGACCACCAAAGCAAAATATGAACTCGGGGAAAAAATTCAGCTTGGGTCAAGCCCCGCTTATGAGCGACCGGTGGACCTGCAGATTGGCCCAGCCGGGAACTTTTACATAACGGATGCCGGCAAAAAACAGGCTTCAGTCACCAAACCAGACGGCACTGCCATATCGCAAACAAACACGGAGCCATGGACTCCCCATGCAGCTGTTCCATCTGCAAAAGGCGGCATGTACGTTCTGCTGCCATGGTCACAAAAAGGTCTGCTTCATTATGATGGTTCCGGCATCAAAACCCACACCTTTAACCTGAACGGAACAGAGATGTTTCTTGGTGAAATCAACGAGATGTTTCTGGTGCGCGGTTCAAGCCTCTTCAAATATACCCTTGACACAGACTTCAGGCCTATTAAGGAGAATAAATTCAGCCTGCCGGATACAAGCCAGTCAAAAATTGTGACAGCAGCCATGGGTCCTGATAACATGACACATGTGCTTTCAGGTGATGCGAAACTGTATACCCTGGACACCAGCATGGCTGAATACAACAGAGTTGCCATTGACCCGCAGGCTGTCAGCTCAAGCAGCAAACTTGCTGTTGACCATAAAGGGAGATACTATATAACCGATCTTTTCAATAACAAGATTCACGTGTTTGACAAGGAAGGCAACCGGCTGCTCGGTTCCTCAGAGCACAGCAACTGCCCTATAGACATTTCTTCGCCAATTGACATTCTGTTCTGGAACAAGCAATTATACGTGCTGAACAAGGAAAATAACCTTTTTAATGTTACTGTTATAAAAATCACCGAATAAATCCTGTATTCAGATTTTACCACGCAAATGCTTTTTAATGATTAACCGGCAGAAACCAGCTCACAAATCTCACACTCTGCGGATTACTTAAAATGTTTGAACCAGATGAAATCGAAACTGCCGCATGTCCCGTTTGTAATAGCAATGATTTCCAGGTCGCCTATGACAGGTTCAAGCCCTATCTCGTAGTTCAGTGCCAGTCCTGTTCTGTATACTATCTGTAGCCCCGCCCCAGCGAGGAAGCTGCTCGCAAACACTACATGAGCGGTGACTATTTTACGGATAATAAATTCGGCTACAGCGATTACCAGAGCCAGGAAAAAAACCTGCGGGCAACATTCCGTCGATTTCTGCAGAATCTAAAAAAAGCCTCACTTGATGGCGGTTCACTCCTGGACGTAGGTTGCGGCAATGGCTATCTTCTTGCGGAAGCAAAACCACTGTTTGACCGAAGGGTTGGGCTTGAGCTTGACCCACAGGCTGCCGCAACGGCTGCAAAGCATTGCGATCATATTTTCAAAGAGCCTGTCGATCTGCTGCCGGCAACAGAAAAATTCAACTGCATAACAGCCATAAACGTTATTGAGCATATCTACCGGCCCATAGACTTTCTATCCCATCTCAGAAACCATCTGCAGCCAAACGGTTCTCTTGTTATTGCCACCCCTGACATGGGCAGCTTCTGGCGTCGCTTGATGGGTGGGGGCTGGCCCTCATTTAAAATACCTGAACACATCCTTTTTTTTAACAGGCAAAACCTGGAAAGCCTCTTCAACAAGGCAGGTTTTACAACTGCCACCCCGATTTCCTTTCCCCACGCTTTCCCCTTGAGCCTGGTTGCCAGTAAATTACACCTTTCCTTACCGTCATTTTGCAGTAATATACAGATTTGGATTCCTCAAACGATGACTGCTGTTTATGGAGTGAATAATGGACGATAATGCTCTGCCAAGCCAACCCGAACTCTCTGTTGTTATCCCTCTTTATAAGGAAGAGGCGAATATTGTCTCCCTGCTCAACACCCTATTGCCGGTTCTCAAAACCCTGCCCAAAACCCATGAACTGATCCTTGTTGATGATGGCTCACCGGATAACACCTGGGAGTTACTCAAAGAAAAAGCCGCCACACATCCAACTATTCTGGCTCTACGCTTAAGCAGAAACTTTGGTAAGGAAGCAGCCATCCGAGCCGGCCTGGAAACAGCAGCTGGCCAAGCTGTGATCACCATGGACGGCGACCTGCAGCACCCACCCCGATTAATACCTGATATGGTGAAAGCCTGGGAACAGGAAGGGGCTGAAATTGTTGAAGCCAACAAAACATACCGGGGTCCGGAATCTCTGCTCAACAAGTTCGGCGCTAAAATTTTTTACTATATTCTCAACAAGTTATCCGGTTACAACATTAGTAATGCTTCGGACTTCAAGCTTCTCGACCGCAAGGCCGTGGACGCCCTGCTGGCCATGAATGAAACCAATATGTTTTACAGGGGAATGACCACCTGGCTCGGTTTTAAAAAAACGAAAATCTTTTTTGAGACTGCGACCAGGCAGGGAGGCGTTTCTACCTGGTCATTTTTACAACGGCTTAATCTCTCACTTACAGCCATCACGTCCTTTTCAGTTCTGCCACTTTATTTTGTTACTGCAATCGGCCTGCTTTTCTTTCTCTTTTCAATCGGGCTCGGCCTCCAGACTCTCTACCATAAATTCTCTGGTCAGGCGGTGAGCGGCTTTACAACAGTCATCCTTCTGCTTCTGGTCATCGGCAGCCTGCTGATGTTCAGCCTTGGTATAATTGGTGAATATATTGCCAGGATTTACCAGGAGGCAAAAGGGCGGCCCAGGTATATTGTGACTGAAAAAATCAGACGCCCTCCAGAAAGCAAAGGGGAAAAATAATCATTGGCGGTCATCACCGGCCATACTCCTTGCCAAAACCTCCCAACCAAGAAATAAAAGTACCGGCAAAACCATATTCAGACAAAACTCAAATAACAGAAGCGGGGTAATCAGCTCATCATTAACACCCCAATAGGTCAGCAGGCTTAACAAAGAGCCCTCCCTGACTCCCAGGCCGCCGACACTAACCGGCATGGCAGCCAGCACCCCGACGGGCAGAATGATTGCCGTGACTTCCTGAACAGAGAGATCAATACCAACAGCCCAAAAAAGAAGGGTGTTGGCTCCAATAAAAATGACCAGACCCATGCCGGTTAAAAACCAGCCACTGGCCAGGGTACCTGGGCCAAGTTCCCGGCCAAACATGGACAAGACAAAGACCAATCCTGCCATAATCACCAAACCGAACAGAAACAAACCGAAAATAGAAATTCCAAATTTTAACCCCACTACCCAGGCGGTGAGACAGAAACCGGCCGGAATATACAGAAGGTCTGAAAGTTTGTCCAGAAGGACAAGCCTGCTTCGTTGTCCAAGGCTTAAGCCGGTGCCGGCCAGCAATGCAACTCTGGAAAAGTCACCCAGCCTCGCAGGTGTAACGGCGCCCAGGGCGATACTCTTCAGATACAAGCCTATCCAGTTGCCGCCCGATAAGCCAGTTTCAGACCGCTTTTCAACCCACAGCCGCAGACGAAATAACCTACTTCCCCAAGTCAGACAAAAAAGTAAAGTGCTGGCAGCTACCAGGCCCCAGGAAATTTCAGAAAAATTCTGTGCAGAACCTGGCCAGTCAATATCCCTGAGGTTATAATACACCCACCAGAGCCCAAAGCAGGTAACAACAACCTGTACGGCGAATTTGACACCCGCTTTCATTTTTGTTTCTTTTTTCTTTTCCACGTTGCAAAATTGAAATCAGGTTGGAATCCTGACCCGGAATAAAGGTCCGAGCCGCCGTTTCACCGCCATGGGCAATAATTGCCAAGCCTTGATCCCCAAGCGCAGCTTGGGATTTTCAGGCACTATCTGCGGGATTACAGCTCCCGGTTTGGTTAAATATGAATAATAAAGGGTCTTTTCCTTACCGCCCCATTTTCGTTTAAAAAAAAGTTTGCCTGGGTCCGGCCTGGTCCGTCCAAAATCAAAACTTTTACTGGCTCCAACCGCCATAATTCGATCAAAGGCACCCCACAACAGCCTGTCAGTCACCGGTATAGTGCGAAAGTCGGGGTCGCTCACCGCCGCATGCAGTATTGCCCTGCCCCGGTAATGCAGGATAAGGAGAGCTCCAACAAAGTGATCACCTATTTTTCCCAGGATAATTTCAGATTCACGGCTAAAGAGTTCGTCAAGCTTGTAAAACCAGCTCAGATGGTGAATGGGTGTGCCATGCTGTGAGGCGTTTTTCTCATAAATCTGCTGATAAACACTGACGCCATCAGCATAGTCGTAAACAACCTCCACCCCTGCCTTTTCAGCCTTACGGACACTGGTGCGGGCATTACCAGTAATAACCCGTTTCCAGAGATCTTCGGTTGTTTCAGGAAATTCTATTTCAAACCGTTTGAATGTATCAGACGCCTCGAAACCGGGAACAGGTTCTTCGGCTTCACGAAGTTCTAAGGCAAAAGCTCTCGACTTTTCAAAAAAACCAGCAAGGGGCAAGAGGGCTTCCCGGTCAATTTCATCGACGCCTGCCGGCAGCAGAAAACCGCCATAATTCCCAAAAGGCAGTGAAATCAACATCGGGCTTTTTTTTCCCAACGGCATAATTTTCACTAGCGGCAACAGCCAGCTGATCTTACCCGCATCATCACGGCAGACCAGGCGCACAATCTTTAACCGGGGGTACACTTCATTAATGAGTTGCAACCAGCGGGGGTCCAGATAGATTGACGAAATACGGCATTGTCTACAGGCTGCGCTCCAGTCAGCATGTGAAACCTTGCTCAGATCCATTAAAGACAGAATACTTCCCCTTCCTGATGAGACGATTGTCTGGCCCGGCCACGACTATGGAGGGAGCCCGACTTCCACCATTGCCCTTGAAAAAAAACACAACCCATACATCACCGACTTTAAGTTGATATAGCGAGGCATGCCCCATGAGACCCATAGACCAAGATACACCAAGCGACTTTGCGCCCGGCAATTTCTTGAGCAGTCTCTTCCTCACAGCAAAGGCCATTTTGTTCTCTCCTAGGCTTTTTTATGAGGGAATGAATAGGGAAGGGGGCTTGCGAAATCCTTTTTTGTTTTTGACATGTTGTGTGCTAATTCATACATTGATTGCTGGGCTATTGCTCCAGGACAAAAGCCTCATAGCCTCCAATTTTCTCTTCGGTATTGTTCTCCCTTTTGCGACAGCCGGCATCCTCTTTTTCTTCATCACAAAGCTTTTTAAGGGATCGGGAACCTATGAGATGGCCTTCCGGGTAAATGCATACTCGGCCGCGGTAGGCCTTTTGTCCTGGATTCCCATGGCAGGTATGCTCCTTGAATTCTATCGGATCTACCTGATCGTAGTGGGCCTCAGCAACGCTTTTTCGATCAAAGCCTCTCGTGCCTTTATGGCCGTTGTTTTGACAATCTTTGTATA
>JAFDCT010000080.1 GCA_019312695.1 Deltaproteobacteria bacterium
AAATGGCACGCATAGGAATACTGACCTGTTCAAACTGTACCCAGGAAACAAACTGCGCCGCTGTTGTCTGCCTGGGCGACATGCGGAAACGCAGAGGATTTTTCGAACGATACAGGAATGAGGAAAAACTTGATCTTATCGGCATAATAAACTGTTCAGGCTGCCCTACCCTGGCAGCACCCGAAAAGATCTTGAAAAGGGTCAAGGCCCTGACATCATACAGGCTTGATACCCTGCACTTTTCATACTGCATGATCGCGCTCTGCCCTTTCCTGAAAAAATATCAGGCGGTTGTCAAGGAAACATACCCTGATCTGGAAATCGTCCTGGGAACGCATATACCCAAGGACAAGGATCAGTTCAGACAGGATGTCAGGGAACTGCTCTGCCCCACAGTTTCTGAAACACAGGACATGAATGATATCATCAAAGGTACTTTGAAGAAAAAAGCAGGAAAAATCTGAGGTATTCCCATGCTTCGTAAAATAACCGGCAAACAGCCCAATTCAAAGATGTGCCTGGTCTGCGGCCTGAAAAATCCCTTCGGCCTTCATACGGCTTTTTATGAACTAGACAATAAAGAAATCCTGGCGGTTTTTACGCCCCGCAAGGAGCATCAGAGTTATCCCGGCAGGCTGCACGGCGGCATAATCTCAACAATCCTGGACGAGGCTATTGGCAGGGCTATCATGATGCATGCCGACGACGAGGTCTGGGGCGTCACCGTGGATCTGCAAGTCCGATTCAAGAAACCCGTACCCCTGGACCAGGAACTCCGGGTGGTCGGCCGCATCACCAATGACAGCAGCAGGTTCTTCGAGGGCATCGGGGAACTGCTGCTGGAGGATGGCACTGTGGCGGCTGAGTGCCATGGCAGGTATCTGAAAGCGCCGCTGGAGAAAATTGCTGATTTTGACGTGAAGGCCCAGGAGTGGTGTGTGGTGGAGTATCCGGATGATCCAGAGGAGGTTGATCTGTAGAGCTCTTCAACTTTCATATTTTTTTCTCTGCCTGGCGGTGTGAAATGGTTTTTAGAAACCAGAAAATAAAAAACCTTGCCATACGTTTCAGCCACGCCGCACTCCTAAAAAAGATATGAAATGTGGATAGTCCTAAAGGTGTTGGGGGATTATCGTTTGAGCTCTCTTACCGCAAGGGGATAATGAGCATGCAAAAAGCACCAGAAAAACCGCAAGAAGCACGTGGCAATAAGCCGTGCTCCTTGCGGTCAATGTGCAGCGGCTGGTTGGGCACTGTTCCTATCTGTTCTTTCCTTTCACCTCAATTTTTCGGGCAATGAAAGTGTTGTCGACATATCTGCCTTCAACCTCAACGTATGATCCAACTCCGGGCAGCCCATGCTCCCATTCAATATAAGTATCTTTGGTTACTTGAATGTTTTTACCGTCAAGGCCCCATGTACCTATACGATTTTCCGGAAGTTGCCGCACGGTGCCATAAAACTTGTTCTCATATCTTTCACCGTGCTCATAATATTCCCGTCTCTCATCCCTTTCCTACTCGCTGGCATTTCCTGGACTTGCAAAAAATGCTACAAGAAAAAACACTGCTTATTACCATTGTGATTTTCTTTATAGTTTTCTCCTTATGCCTTATATATTTCTTTTTTTGCCCGAATATATTTGTGAGACGTCGTCTTTGCGATTTTATACCATTTACAGGTATAAAAACTGCAAAATGAACAGGCAGGTAATACTTTCAGGCAGGACAAACCAATGCGAATAATGACATGATTGTATAATATATTGATTTAATGAGGAACATCAATTTATATACAAGGTACATTGTTACTTTCATAAGGACACTGACATGCCTTCATCAGAAATAAAAGCCAGGTTCAATGTTATTGAAGCCGCCTCATGGCTGGCGGTCATCGTTCTTGCCACTGTTATTCTGCGGACCCTTTCCTTCCTGTTCATCCCGCTCTGCTTTGCCATCCTGTTCTGCTATGCTCTTGGCATACCGCTGGATTTTCTGAAAAGGTTCCACCTGCCGGGTTTTATACGCGTCATACTGGTAGTGGGGCTCGTGCTGCTACTCATCTTCATGCTTGGCAAGCTCGTGGTGCTCAACGCTGCCGATTTCCAAGCCCGGCTGCCTGAATACGAGGCAAAGTTCTGGGAATACGCCAACATCCTGCTGTCACGCTTTGACATCTCCCGAAACCAGGCCAGCGAAGCCCTGCAGACCTTCATTGGCAAGGTCCAGCACAGCCGGTTCTCATTGGCTAACCTGTTAAAAAGCTTCAGCGGCTCGTTCTTTTCCTTTCTCGGCAATGTCATGTGGGTCTTGCTCTTCATGTCCTTTATATTGGCAGAATACGAATCATTTACCAGGCGGCTGGTGGGTCAGCTCGGCTCGAAAAACTCTGAACCCGTCCTGGAGTCGATCGGCAAGATCAATAAATCAGTCCAGCAGTATCTGGGGCTGAAAACCCTTATAAGTTTTCTGACCGGCGCCCTGGTTACCATCGTGCTCTCGATTGCCGGTGTTGACTTTGCCCTGCTCTGGGGAGTGCTGACCTTTGTCCTGAACTTCATACCCACTATCGGCTCCATTGTTGCCACTGTGCCGCCCATTGCCATCACTCTTTTCCAGTCCGGCTCCATCGGCAAGACCTTTGTCATTGCTGCCCTGCTTCTGGCCATCCAGATTGCTGTCGGCAATGTTCTCGAGCCGAAAATGATGGGCCGCGGTTTGAACTTAAGCCCGCTGGTCGTCCTCTTTTCCCTGATCTTCTGGGGCTGGCTCTGGGGTATCCCGGGCATGCTGCTTTCCGTCCCTCTCACTGCAGCTATCAGGATCGCCATGGAAGAGATTGATGCCACAAAAACCGTTGCCGTTCTGATCAGCAGTAAATAGTTTACTGTTTAAATAAAATACAAGGAGTGATTGGCAATGAGCAAACAGACCGACTTCACCTGTTCCAAGTGCAGCGCAGCCTGGCGCAAAAGCGGCTCCACCAACTGCTGGAGCAGCGATCCTGAAAATCCACCCGCTAAACCGGGCAACTGCCCGACCCACGATCACGGCGACA
>JAFDCT010000081.1 GCA_019312695.1 Deltaproteobacteria bacterium
ATCAGGATCGCCATGGAAGAGATTGATGCCACAAAAACCGTTGCCGTTCTGATCAGCAGTAAATAATTTACTGTTTTAAATAAAATACAAGGAGTGATTGACAATGAGCAAACAGACCGACTTTACCTGTTCCAATTGCAGCGCTGCCTGGCGCAAAAGCGGCTCCACCAACTGCTGGAGCAGCGATCCAGAAAATCAACCCGCTAAACCGGGCAACTGCCCGACCCGCGATCACGGTGACATTATAAATGAATCATTTGAACTCTATAAGGGAAATGCTGAAGATGCGAAAATGGCCGCTGTGGCAGCCAGGGTTGAGGGCCTCTGCTACCAGCCCATACCTGGCAGCGACGCCATTAATGCCCGCTGGACCAGGGTTGAGGACACCGTAGCCTTTGCCAAGCTCATGGGCTATAACAAGATCGGCATGGCAACCTGTATCGGCCTGCTTGACGAGACAAACCGTTTGGCAGCCATCCTGCAGGCCCAAGGTTTCAAACCGGTCAGCGTCTGCTGCAAAAGCGGGAGCATCGACAAGCTGGAACTGGGCCTGAGAGAGGAGGAAAAGGTGCGTCCGGATACCTTTGAGCCTGCCTGCAACCCTGTGGCTCAAGCCAGGCTTTTAAACCGGGCCGGGACTGACCTGAACATCATTGTCGGCCTTTGCGTGGGGCACGATATCCTGTTCACGAAATATTCAGAGGCCCCGGTTACCACCCTGGTGGTCAAGGACCGGGTGGCAGGCCATAACCCGGTATCAGTTCTCTACGGGCAGAACTTTTATTACAAACGTTTGCAGAAACAGCCTGTTCTCCAGGAAAAAAAGTAGCTGTATGGCATGACTGAACACCAGAACATTCTTGCGGAAAATGGCCAACGCATAAAGGAGGAATTGCAGGAGTACTTTATCCACTCCTCCATAGAATGCCCGTATGGTTTACCGTTTCAGGCCGTTTACAACCAGGGTCTTTTTGACACCATGCCCGATTTTATCATGGATGTCTACCTCGCCTCCGGGTATCGGCGCAACGGCAATGTCATCTACAATATGCACTGCCCGGATTGTCAGGCATGTGTCCCTATACGAATAGCCCCCAAAGAATTCAAACCGAACCGTAACCAGAAGAGGGTCTGGAAAAAGAACCGGGATATAACCGTTGAAATAGCACCCCTTGCCTGCAGCACGGAGAACCTGGCTTTACTGGAAAAATTCCTGGCTGCCAGGTTTCCCGGGCGTGACAGTTCACCTCTGGATTACTATACCGGGTTCTTCCTCAATCACATTACCAGTACCGTGGAGTTCAGATACAGGATTGGATTTAAACTGCTTGGAGTTGCCATTGTGGATTTAAGCTCCACCTGGCTCAACGTCGTATTTTTTTATTTTAATCCTGAAGAAGAAAAAAGAAGCCCGGGCACCTACAACATTTTGCATCTTATTGACTTTTGTATGCAGAAAAAAATAAAATACATATATCTGGGTTACTGGATTAAAAATGTAAAAGCAATGAGTTACAAGGCACAGTTCAAGCCGCATTATATATATTGTGATAACGACTGGACCCTTATCAATCGCTGACAGCGGTTAAGAGAGGAAGTGGCCCTCCAGAAGCAGCTGCAGTTTATAAGGCAAGAGGATTCCCTGGCCGGGTAAAACACCCTTAAACCTACTTTTCAGGAACCGATCCACCCGGTATATAGGATTTTGCCTTGCTGCGGAAAGCAGCCAGCCTGCCCTTGCTTTCCTCGATGAAGACATAGAGAACGGGCACCACGACCAGGGTCAGGAAAGTGGCAACCATCAGGCCGAAAATAACCACAATTGCCATGGACCTCCACCACTGGCTCGACTCACTGACCCACGAAATTGCCAGTTTGTGAAAATCATAGGAAACACCGGTAACCATAGGCAGCAGGCCCAGAATGGTGGTCACGGCTGTCAGCATGACCGGCCTGAGTCTTGTTGCGCCTCCAGCCACAACCGCTTCGCGCAGCTCAAGGCCGCGCTGGCGCAGTTTATTGATATAATCGATCAACACTATCCCGTTATTGACCACAACCCCGGCAAGTGAAATAACGCCTACACCGGTCATAATAATGCCGAACGGCGAGTTGAGCACTGTCAAGCCCAGAAAGGCTCCGCCCAGGGAAAGGATGACTGCCGTCATGATGATGAACGGCTGGGCCACCGAGTTGAACTGCGTCACGAGCACCAGGAATATGAGAAAAAGGGCTATGGCAAATGCCTTTGACAGGAATTCTTCCGACTCCTGCTGGAATTCAAATTCCCCGGTGAAGGTGATGCGGTAGCCGGGAGGCAGGGGAAAATCCTTCAACAGTTTTTCTGCCTGTGCCCTAGCCACGGGTCCAGGAATCTTGTTTTCATCAACGTTGGCCTTGACTGTCACAACCCGTTCGTGATCTATCCGGACTATATCACCAAGCCCGCCGGCAAACTCGACACGGGCCAGGGTTGTCAGAGGCACGATCTTCCCGGATGGCGTGGGCAGCATCAGTTCATGCAGAACATCGGTTATCCTGCGCTGGGCATCGGAGAGCTGCACGGTGATATCATAATCGTCATCCCCTTCCCGATAGGTGGATACTTCAAGGCCGTTATAGGCAGTCTTCAACGCAGTGCCTATGTTGTCGGTATTGAGCCCAAACAGGGCTGCCTTCTGGCGGTCAAGCTTTATCCGCACCGTTGGCGTACCTTCCACATAGTCATCCCTGATGTCGACAACAAATGGAATGTTGGCTGTCATTTCCCGGATGGTTTTAGCAAGACGCCCCAGGATCTCAAAATCATCACCTGCTATTTCTATGTTGATAGGAGCCCCGGTCGGTGGCCCTTCTTCCTGTTCAGCAACGGTTATCTTGGCGCCCGGTATGGTCGACACCCTCTCCCTGATCAGTTCCAATGACTCTGAACTGGGGGTGAGCCTGTCTTCCAGGTCAATAAACTGGATGCCGACATGGTTCGGCGCATTGGGATCAAACATCATGCCGGGGCCTGATGTTACCACTGACTTGCCATAGATGTATTCAATATTACCAATATCGCTGGGACCCCAAAATGAAGTGCCGTCTTTTTTTTCATGCTCCTTAGGGTCATACGAGGATTTATACTGGTCTACCGTCGGGATGGTGCCCTGTGGAACATCCGAACCGTTCACAGTAATTTCAACCTGACGTACTATTGAATCAACATAGTCAATATCAGCCCCTTCCGGTGTATCCAGGTTCACGTACATTGCCTTTGGTTCAATGTTGGGAAAAAATTCCACCGGTTTTTCCAGGCCGACCCGGAGCAGCCAGATCTGAACGAACAGGATAAGGACACAGAACGCCATAAGCACAACGGCAATTTTATGATTAAGAACATAATGGAGGAATTTTTCATAAAAAGAAAGGATGGGGCCTTTTATCTCAACCGGGCTTTCACCGGCCTGGGCAATTTCCTCTGCACTCTTTGCCTGGTTATTCTCCGGCTGCAGGCCTTGACCTTTAATTGGTTTGATTTTCATAAAAATTGAGGCCAGGGCCGGATTGATGACCATGGCAACAAAAAGGCTGGAGGACAGGGTGACTATCAGGGTCAGGGGCAGATAACTCATGAATTCACCCATGATCCCCGGCCAGAACAGCATGGGGAAAAAAGCCGCCAGGGTTGTCATGGTCGAACCGATGACGGCATAAGCCACTTCAGAGGTCGCTTTTTTGGCTGCCTCAAGGCGCGGCACCCCCTGTTCAAGGTACCGATAAATGTTCTCGACAATGACGATGGCATTATCGACCAGCATGCCAAGCGCCAGGGTCAGGCTGAACAGTACTACCATGTTGAGGGTGATATCCAGAGCATAAAGCACGGTAAATGACAGGAGCATTGAAAAAGGGATGGCAAGACTTACAAGGACGGCATTCCTGATGCCCATGGCAAAGAGAATGACAAAAACCACGAGCACCAGGCCAGAGAGAATATTATTCTC
>JAFDCT010000082.1 GCA_019312695.1 Deltaproteobacteria bacterium
ATTTTATGGCGTTACTTGCTCCATCAAGATACACCCATAAGAGATAATGACGCAAACTATCCCTAAAAGATCCCTGCATTACGGCTGGTATATTGTAGCCGCAGGTCTGCTTTGCGTGTTTGCCGGGCTTGGTTTTGGCCGCTTTGCCCTGGGAATGCTTCTTCCAGCCATGGGTCAGTCATTACAGCTCACCTATTCCCAGATGGGCCTGATAAGCACGGCAAACTTTGTCGGGTATTTACTTGCTGTTCTGGTCTGCAGCCATATCAGCGCCAGGATAGGGAGCAGACTCCTGATTTTCCTGGCACTGCTCCTGGTGGCATTTTCCATGCTCCTAGTAAGTTTGGCAGACGATTTTATATCCGTCGCCTTTTTCTACACCTTGACAGGGATGGGAAGTGGCGCTTCAAATGTACCGATGATGGCCCTTGTTGCCTCTTGGTTCAGCACCAGGCAACGGGGCAAGGCTGCCGGATTTATTGTCATCGGCAGCGGTTTTGCCATTCTGCTCTCAGGCAAGCTTATTCCCTTTATCAACCAGTTAAGTTCAGCAGACGGCTGGCGTATCAGCTGGCTTGTTCTCGGCATCATTGTCCTTATCATTGCAGTCATCTGCTTACTGATAATACGCGATTCGCCAGCCGAATTGGACTTACAACCCTTTGCAGGTGAACAGAAGACCCAAAAGGGCGGGGAAAATCTTATTGATACAGGGCAGGCATCAGTCACCAAAAAAGACATCTATCACCTTGGAGCCATATATTTCCTCTTTGGTTATACGTATGTCATTTATGCTACTTTTATCGTAACGACTCTGGTTCAGGAACGTGATTTTTCGGAGACAGTTGCAGGCAATTTCTGGTCCTGGGTTGGTTTTCTGAGCCTTTTCTCCGGACCGGTATTCGGCACCCTGTCAGACAGACTCGGCCGTAAGGCCGGTCTCATCATGGTATTCACCATCCAGATGTTTGCCTATCTTCTGGTTGCCCTCTCACTGCCGGGCACCTTTCTCTATTTCTCGATCGCATGTTACGGCATCGTGGCCTGGTCCATACCATCAATCATGGCGGCCCTGGTGGCTGATTACGTCGGGCCACAGAAAACGGCACGGGTCTTCGGCCTTATCACCTTCATCTTTGCCCTCGGGCAGATAGCAGGACCTGCAGTGGCAGGATTTCTGGCTGAAAAGTATGGTACTTTTTCGAGCAGTTTCCTTATGGCTTCCCTCTTTGCAGGACTTGCCGTTTTGCTGTCCAGCCTTCTTAAAAAACCGGCTGAGGTTACATAAATAATCCTGCTGTCCTATATCATTTCCCAGTAATCCCGAATGCACAAAAAACGGGATCAGATTCCTTGCCCGATATACTTAAATGACCGGCATACAATCCATTTTTCCCTTGCTGTTATCCCCCTGTTCCAGTACTCTTTTTACATACTGATTTAAAAAATCATTCTCACTGAAACTATCTGTAGCAGACTGTCGCGTACAATGGAAAAACATTTTCACCTTGCAGGGGATATTGGCGGGACAAAGACCATCCTGGCCCTCTTTTCCAGGGATAAAGGCCCCCTGCATCCCCAATTTGAGCAAAGTTATATAAGCAGTTCCTATCCCGGACTCGATGCTATTATAGAGGATTTTTTTTTACAGGCCGGAGCTGGTGCCTCATCGGCCTGTTTCGGCGTAGCAGGGCCGGTGAGGGAAGGCAGGGCAGTCATTACCAATCTGCCATGGCAGCCTGATACTAATGTATTGCAGGCAACACACGGCTTCACCAGGGCAACTCTTATCAACGATCTGGTGGCAACCGGATTTTCCATACCCCACCTGGATGAATCTGCCCTATCTCCCATCAACAAAGGCAGTCAAACCCGTGAGGGTGCCCTGGGAATTATTGCGCCGGGCACAGGGTTGGGAGAGGTTGTTTTTATCTGGGATGGTTCGCAATACCTGCCAGTTCCGTCAGAAGGGGGACATGCGGACTTTGGGCCATCCTCTGAAAAAGAATGTCAGCTTTTCCGGTTTTTCCAAAAGCGGTATGGGCATGTCAGCTTTGATAGGGTTTGTTCCGGACGCGGCATACCTGATATTTATGATTTTTATAGATCTTTCTGCCAGATTGAGGAGCCTGCGTGGCTGGCTGAAGAACTCGCTGCTGCCGAAGACCGCGCCCCGGTTATTGTCACAGCAGCATTGGATGCTACCAGAAATTGCGAAATCGCCAGGAAAACATTGCGACTCTTTATATCCATCCTGGGTGCTGAAGCCGGCAACCTGGCCCTTAAGGGTTTAACCACCGGCGGCATGTACCTCGGTGGTGGCATCCCGCCGCGGATTCTCGAATTTCTGCAGGAAAAGACTTTCATGAATTCTTTCACCAGCAAGGGAAGAATGAGCTACCTTATGCACGATATTCCGGTCACGGTCATACTCAATCCCAAAGCTGCACTTATCGGTGCCGCATCCTTTGCACTAGGCCTGAAGTTTGAGTCAGCGTAAATATGTCCGAAAAACATGAATAAAAAACTCGTACAGCGCATAATTATAGTTGCCGCAATTATAATTGCGGTGATCCTTTTCAAATTCCTGGGGCTCGGGCAATACCTGTCCCTTGACTATTTGAAAGCTTCGCAGGACAAATTCACACAGATCTATGCCAGCCACCGTCTCCTGGTCATTGCCACATACATGGGTATCTACATATTGGTAACGGCCCTTTCCCTGCCCGGTGCTGCGGTCATGACCCTGGCAGGTGGAGCCATGTTCGGTTTCTGGGTCGGGGTGCTTGTCGTTTCATTCGCCAGTACCATTGGTGCCACCCTGGCCTCTTTTGTCGCCCGCTTTCTCTTGCGGGACTGGGTCCAGAACAGGTTCGGATAAAAACTGTCAAGGATTAATCAGGGCATTGAAAAGGAAGGGGCTTTTTATCTGTTTTCTTTACGGCTTGTCCCCATATTTCCTTTTTTCGTCATCAACCTGGCCATGGGTTTGACCCCCATGAAACTCTGGACTTTTTACTGGGTATCGCAGATCGGCATGTTTCCTGGCACGATGGTTTATGTCAACGCCGGCAAGGAACTTGGCCGGATCGAATCCCTGTCCGGCATCCTCTCCCCCGGCCTCATCATTTCATTCGTAATTCTCGGGCTGTTCCCGATCACCGTAAAAAAGCTGCTTAACCTTTACAAAAACAAGACCGGCAGGTTACTTCAAGAAGACAAGGAGTAAGACATGGCAAATTATGATTTTGATCTTGGTGTACTGGGTGGCGGTGCCGCCGGGCTTACCATTACTGCCGGAGCCGCCCAGCTCGGGGCCAAGACACTCCTGGTGGAAAAAGAGCCGGCCCTTGGCGGCGACTGTCTGCACTATGGCTGTGTACCCAGCAAAACCCTGATCAGGACGGCCAGGGTGTATCATGATATTAAACATGCCGCAAAGTACGGGCTGCCGCAGGCTGATCCGGAACCCGTGGATTTTAAACATGTCTCTCAGCGCATACGTTCTGTCATCAACATGATCCAAAAACATGATTCAGTGGAACGATTCTGCTCACTTGGAGCCAGAGTGGAATTCGGCCAGGCCGAATTCAGCGACGAACATTCCATCCGGCTCAACGGCAAGACCTATTCCGCCAAAACCTGGGCCATTGCAACGGGCTCCTCCCCTGCCATTCCCCCCTTTGATGGGCTCAATTCTGTTTCATTCCTGACAAACAAGGATATTTTCTATATGGATACCCTCCCAGGTTCAATGATCGTCCTTGGCGGCGGCCCCATAGCCATAGAGATGGCCCAGGCATTCAACAGACTTGGCACCAGGGTCACCGTCATTCAGCGCTCAGCCCAGATATTAAGCAGGGAGGACAAGGACCTGGCCGATACAGTAATGGAAAGATTGACAGCTGAGGGGGTCACTTTTGCGCTTGGTTCATCGATTGTTTCCATTGCCGGGAAAAATGGCTGGAAAGAAGTGACATTCAAGAATAATGAGGGAGAGGTAGAGACTTTAAAGGCAGAGACTCTTCTTGTTGCCATGGGCCGGGCCCCCAATGTCGACGGACTTGGCCTTGAAAATATTGGGGTCCAGTATACAAATAAGGGAATTGAGGTCGACAGCCGTTTAAGGACAAATCATAAGCATATCTATGCTGCCGGTGATATCACCGGACAGTACCAGTTTACCCACGCCGCAGGCTATGAAGGCGGCATAGTTGTCAGCAATGCCATTTTCCACCTGCCCCGAAAGGCTGATTATACCTTTCTCCCCTGGTGCACCTATACCAGCCCTGAACTGGCCAGCATCGGCATGAACGAAAAAACGGCAGCCGCTGCGGGAATCAAATATTCCGTCTGGATCGAGGAGTTCAGGAATAATGACAGAAGTCTTGCCGAAGGCGAAGAAACAGGGAAAATAAAAATGCTGCTGGATGAAAAAGAAAAACCCATAGGTATACAGATCCTGGGCCTCCATGGGGGTGACTTGCTGAGTGAATGGGTTGCCGTACTAAACGGCAAAGTCAAGCTTTCCACCCTGGC
>JAFDCT010000083.1 GCA_019312695.1 Deltaproteobacteria bacterium
GGCTCTGGCCAATCAGTTTCTTCAACTGCATCCAATTGAGGAGCCGGATTTGATAATTCCCGTGCCTCTCCATCCCAAGCGTTTACGGCAGAGAGGTTTTAATCAGGCTCTTATGATGGCAAAGAAAATTTTTCCTGAATATTGGGACAGGATTAACCCACATGTCCTGGAAAGGCATCTCTGGACGCGACCGCAGACAGGATTGAAGGGAGCAGAACGTCTAAGAAACGTAAAAAATGTATTTAGCGTCAGCAGACCTGAAAAAATTTATAATCAAAAAATACTCCTGGTCGATGATGTTTTTACAACCGGTGCGACCGTTAACGAATGTGCCAGGGTCTTGGTAAAAAATATGGCTGCAGAAGTAGATGTTTTTACTTTTGCCCGGGTAATTGATTGAGTTGCCCGAAATAAATTATTTCATTTTGTATGACAAGCCGCGAAATCACAGGCATTTTTGCCTAACAATAAAAAGCAGCGCATGTAAAAAATTACATGGTTTCGTATGTATAATGCAAACTGCCACAATGTGGCATGCTATTTTTTTATGATAATCAAAAATCAAATTATTTTTTTAAAAAAGTTAAAAAAAACAAAAAAGGTAGAATTTGTGAGAAAAAAAGAGGAAATCAAAGAAATTAAGACCTATAATATATTAACAACTTTTACTGATCAGTCCATCATGCCCCATAACCCAATATAATCTTAATACAAATTTCACATTTCCTGAAAAGTATGAATTTTTGAGGAAATAGCGCTGATTTTTTTTGCAAATAAAGCAATAGAGAGGAATTGAAAATTGTTAATAACTGAACAGGTTAGAAAAGCAAAATCATCGTAAATCGTCTTTGACGTGTACAAGAGTTTCTATTAAAAAAAAGCGCCTAAAGAGTAATTGTTTGGTTACAGTGATTTTAATTCTTTGTTCCCCAATTGCCTTACTATTTCCTCTGTAGTAATGCATTCACAAAATGTTCCATGGAGAAAGGAACAATGCAGTTGGGACAAGCAAATTTTTTGGGCGTAATTTCTGATTGATTTTTTTATATTCCGAATGGGGCTTCTTCTATGCTTTGGAACGATGTCAAAGAACTGTTAAAACATAAACTGCCTGAAGCTGTACAGCATCTATGGATAGATCCCTTGATCTGTATCAGGGCAGATGAGAATCAAATTGAACTGACTTGCCCTGATAAATTCTTTTGCAGCTGGGTGCAGGAGAATTACATGAGAATCATCCATGAAAGTTTGCTTGAGTTGGGCAAGCCCGCAACCATGGTCCGACTGACAGTCAGCAGCGAAAGTATTCCTGAGCAGGTGCCGCCTCTGCTGGAGGGCAACTGCCAAAAACAACTTCGCCTGCCTGCAATTCCGGAGACTTATTCCAATATCCGTAATCTGCACCCCCGATATACCTTTGAAGAATTTATGGTCGGCGAATCAAATCTTCTGGCTCATTCAGCCTGCCATGCCCTTGCCAATGGCGAGACATCTTTTGGCTCATCATTGTATATCAATGCTGGAAGCGGCCTGGGCAAAAGCCATCTCACCCACGCGGTAGCCCACAGCATTGTTAATAATTTCCCGGGGACCAGGCTTTACTACTTGACCGCCCAGCAGTTTTCCTCTGAGATGGTCTCGGGCATCAAGTCTAACACCATGGATGAGTTCAAGGCCAAGTACCACAACAACTGTGATGTCCTGCTCATAGAGGATGTTCACAGTCTTACCGGCAAGGTTAAGACCCAGGAAGAAATCAACGAACTGCTTGATGTTTTGGTGAAATCAGGCAAGCGTATTATTTTAACGGGCTCCAATGTCCCCAGAGAACTGAAGAATATTGACGAGGGTTTTCGCTCCCGCATGTCAGCCGGTCTGATATCAACGATCAATCCTCCGGACCTGCAGACAAGTAGATTGATTATCAGGCGCAAGGCGGCAAACAGCAACCTGGAGCTTGATGAAGATTTGGTTGAATATCTGGCCCAGTCCATAAAGGGTGATATCCGCAAAATCGAGAGTGCCATTGTGGGTCTTAAAGCCAAATCCTCTTTGCTGAAAAGAGTTCCAGACCTGGCTATGGCCAAAGAGGTTGTGGCAGAGATCGTCGGCAGCAGTCAGGAACTTTCCGCCGAACTGATCAGGGATTTTATTGCCAGGCAGTTCAAGATCACTGTTTCAGACCTGCAGTCAAAATCACGCAGAAAAACAATAGCCTTCCCGCGTCAGATTTCAATGTATCTGGCAAGAAAATATACTGGTCAGGGATTAGTGGAAATTGGCAAGGCCTTTAACAGGGACCATTCGACGGTGCTGCATTCCGTTCGGGTAATCAGTGAGGCAATATCACGTAACGGCAGCATACGCGGCCAGGTGGAGTTGCTGGCCAAAAAGCTGCAGAAATAAAAATATCGACAGGTATAGGCAGGCAGGGTTCAGAAGCCAGAATCCGTAAAAACAACATCAAAGTTTGCCTCCCGTAAACAGTTCATCGTGAACAGTTTTTGTCTTTCATATAACCTTGAAAAAAATCTTAGCGGGTTTTCCTGGTTTTTTCTGGCTTCTGAACCCTGTCCGCCCTCCCTGATCCGCCTGAAATACACTTCATCAAGGCCTTATTAATTCAAAAAAATATTAAAAATAAACCCCTTTGACTTCCGTCTCACCCTTAGCCGCTTTACCGGCTGCGATCGCCGCCGCGACTTGCTTGGCGGCCTTGGTCATATCATTAATACCTATGCCTCCCCAGCCGAAACCACAAACATGCAAACCCGGATTTTTTTCAACCAGATTGTTGCGCCAGGCAAGGAGTTTCGGGTAGCCGATCTCCAACTGGGGGATGCCGTGTTCAGAGCGCAGGACTCTTGTAAAAACAGGAGGATCCGGCAGATGAATGAGTTCTTTGATGTCTGCATATGCTTTTTGGATCAGGGTATCATCGTCAAGTTCAAGTTTTTCAGGATGACGTCTTCCGCCGACCAGAGCTTCGAGCAGCATATGTCCTTGAGGGGCCCGACCGGGAAACATGTGGGTCGAGAAAAGGGCGCCCAGGGCAAAACGTTTTTCCTGTTCAGGTGCCAGGTAGCCGAAACCAAAAGGAATTTCGGCACTTTTCCCGAAACCCATGGCAACCGTAACAATCCTTGCTTCCGGTATGGAGTTCAGAGGTGGTTTGTCACCGCTCAGGCCTGCATCACTTAGCAGCAGAGAAAGAGACTGGTTCACTGTTAAGGCTAAAACAACTGAGCCGGCCTGGTAGGTTTGCTCTGCTGTTTTGACTTCCCAGCTGTCCCCCTTTTTCCGGATACTTTTGACCCTGGCGGAGTATACCAGGTTTTTGCCGTCAGCCAGGGCCTCGGGCAGCCTCCCCATGCCCTGGGGAAAGCTGACCATTGACGGCAGTTTTCTTTTGGGGACAGTCTGCTGTTTTTCCTTGGCCTCTTTTCGTTTCCGGATCAATCCTTTGATGACCGAACCGTTTTCAAGTTCGAGCGCCCGTATGCCCGGGAAGACCGCATCGATGCTCAAACGGTTATGATCACCGGCATAGGTCCCGGTCAGAACTGCGTCAACAAAGGGAAGCAGGCCGGCACCGAAACGATGCGCAGCCCAGTCTGCAACTGTCTGCTCCTCAGGGTGCGGTTTTTTCCAGAGATCGCCAAGGACCCGGAGCTTGGT
This sequence comes from Deltaproteobacteria bacterium, assembly GCA_019312695.1. Lineage (GTDB taxonomy): Bacteria > Desulfobacterota > Desulfobulbia > Desulfobulbales > BM004 > BM004. Next base: position 3,679 of record JAFDCT010000083.1, read on the forward strand.
CGACAGTGAGACAATGTTTGACTTGAGGATCTTTTTGGGATTTTGGGGGATCAGATTCAACTTGCCGTTTAGACAGATATAGCGGACAAATTCATCCAGCGGTGCCATCTGGGCTTCTCTGTCCAGACCAGTGTCAGCCAGGAGTTCCCTGCTGGCCTCCACATTGTCTAAAAATCCATGGGCTCCCCATTCTGCAAGATAGCCGTCCTGGTGAAACGATCGGATCGCTCCTCCGAATGAGGTTGTTTTTTCAAGGATGGTGACCCGGGCTTCAGGCATGTACTTCTGCAGAAAGTGTGCAACTGTGAGGCCGGAAAGTCCACCACCGATGATTATTGTGTCAATTGAATTTTGTATGATCAAGTCAAGACCTTCATTAAATTAAATGGATAGCTGCTGAAATTTCACTGTTTTCATACAAAACTTCGATGTAGCCGCCTTCTTTCAGCATGCCTGGGTTAAGCACCTGGGTTCTGCCGATATAATCCTGTCCCCTTGATTCATGGATATGTCCCGTAAGACAGAGGAGGGGCTGCTTTTCTTCTATGAATCTTCGGACAGCATAACTGCCCACATGTCTGCCGTTAAGCAACCGGTCCGTATTTGTCTCCATTGGAGGTGTGTGGGAGACAAGGATTAAATTTTCGGTTTCTTTTAACTGGTTAAAGCCTGAAGCCAGTAATCCGCCAAGCTCCTGTTCACTGAATTCATAAGGGGTATTGAAGGGTGTATAGTTGGACCCTCCCAAGCCCATTATACCGAGGCCCTCTATCATTCTGACCCGGCCGTGCAGGCTCATCTCAATATCTTCCAGATAGTCGGCAACATCAGGCTGGTCCAGGTTGCCGGCCACAGCCAGGATGGAGCTGTTGACAGTCCGCAGCCTCTTTAGTACCGTCTTCGCATCCAGGCTTGAACCATAGTTGGTTATGTCTCCGGTGACGATGATATGTTCGGCAGATTTTATAGCCGGGATATCTGCAACTTTATCGGTATCCATATGAATATCACCAAAAGCTATGATTCGCATGAGAGTTACTTCCCGGCCCTGGTTTTTTTATTAATGTAAACATTTAAAAAACGCATTGCTATGGGCCTGATTCTTGACAGAGTGTACATGATGATTATCATCTTTGCCAAAATAACTTGAATGTTTGTAATAAGACCATAAAAGATAATAGGAGACAGATAAATGGCCAAGA
>JAFDCT010000084.1 GCA_019312695.1 Deltaproteobacteria bacterium
ATGAAATGTGCATTTTTATGCACAAAACTGAAAATCGGTACGATCCTGGCCGCGTATCGCACATGAAATGCATATAAAAAATGAATAAAATTGGACAGTATGAACGATAGGGACGATAGTTCATGGGGGTGATGGATATCTTAAGATTTTAAGAGCTATTCAGGACTGTAAAGAGATAGCAGCCATTGAAAATTCAAGAAAACTGACAAAGAACTTTAAACGTTTTTTTTAATCGTAAATTCGCCGGATATTGTCAGATAATATTAATGGAGAGGTCTTTAAATATTTCACCGCCCTGAATCACCCTGGCAAAAATACCTTCCCTGGGCATTATGCAGTCACCGGTGGCTTTCTTAATTGCGCAGCCCTTGTTATGACATTCCTTGCCGATCTGGGTTACCTCAAGAACCACAGAATCGCCTACCTGCAGGCGGTCACCTATATTGAGCATCATCAGGTCAATACCCCGGGTTATGATATTTTCGGCAAAGGCGCCGTTCTTGAGAGTGGGAAGAACCTCCTTGACGTTGTCAATACTTTCGCCGGCCAGCAGCGAAACCTGCCGGTGCCAGTCACCGGCATGAGCATCGCCGTCAATACCCCAGTTTTCCAAGGCCACCACATGGTTCTGTTCTTTTTTGACAATTCCCTTTTTGTGACTCAGGCAGACCGCCTCTACATATGCCATCACAATCCTCCGTTAAAACAGATAAACATTGACAGCCTCACCGGGAGCGACAGCAACCCCAGGCTCAACGATGATATAGCCGTCGGCATTGACAATCGAGCTCAGCATGTGCGAACCCTGTTTTTTCACATCTATTATCTGAGGCAGGCGCCCCGGTTTCTGCTCCAGTTTCACCCGGATGAAATTTGTCCGGCTGCCTCGATTCGCGATCTCGCCTCCTGCCATGGCGGTAATCGTTCGCCAGGTCATGCCCCTGCCGCGGATGGTGAAAAGCAGCGGCCTGATATAATGGGCAAAACACATGAATGCCGAAACCGGGTTGCCCGGCAAACCGAAAAGAAACGCTTTGCCCTTTCGGGCCACAAACAAGGGTTTACCCGGCTTCTGCCTGATCCTCCAGAACAGCTCACTGAACCCGATCTCACCGGCAGCCTCCTTCACATGATCGTGGTTTCCGACCGAAACTCCACCGGAGCAGATGATGAAATCATCCTCTAAAGCAGCGGCCCTGCTGAGAGCATCCACTGTCGCCTGCAGTTCGTCTTCAACATTAACACAGGAATGCACTTCCGCGCCTGCCTCCTGTAAGGCTGTTTTCAGCATGATCGAATTTGAATCGCGTATCTGAAAGGACCTAATATCCCTGTCTTCGCAAGAGGCCAATTCCGATCCGGTTATGAGTATTGAAACACGCGGGGAGGCGAACACCTTTACCTGCTCTTGACCGACCGTGGCCAGCAGGGCAAGCTGACGGGCAGTCAACTTGGTGCAGGGCTGGAACAGTTCATCCCCGCATCGGAACTCCTCACCCTCATGGCGGACATCCTGGCCCTGACTGCGGACCGCCAGTATCTCGACCTCGGTATCGGACGGGGCTGCCGTGTCCTCTACCCTGACAACAGTATCGGTGCCCATGGGAAGCATGGCGCCGGTGCTTATCCGAACAGCTTCGTTGCAGCCTACTTCGCTGTCGTACGGCATCCCAGCCATGCTCTCGCCGATCACCTTTAACTTCATAGGATTCTCCGGCGATGCCGCCATAACATCTGCCCAGCGCAGGGCATATCCGTCCATGGCTGAATTTGTGTAGCGAGGCGAACCCTCGGGGGCAACCACCGGTTCGGCAAGATACCTGCCAAAGGCATCCGTCAGATCGACGGTATCGATCTTCGGGTCAGGAAGATTTTCCTGGAGTATCCGTAACGCCTCTTGAATCGAAATCATTTCATTTTTTCTCTTTTTCTTTTTTTTCGTGCCCCTTTCCCTTTATCATGGGGAATATATGCAGCAGGCCAGGGAAAAGTGCCTGCAGACTTTCCAAGGCACCTCTTGAACTGCCGGGCAGATTGATTATAACACTATCCTTTCGTACCCCGGCTTCACCGCGTGACAGCATGGCATACGGTGTACGGTCCCTGCCATGACTCCTGACAGCCTCAACAATGCCAGGCACTGACCTGTCAATGACTGACAGGGTCGCTTCCGGGGTCACGTCCCTAGGGCCTAAGCCGGTGCCTCCGGTAGAAAATATGAGTTTCACCCTTTCCTTATCCACCAGCTGGCACATCCTCTCGGCGATTTGTTCCCGATCATCGGGAAGCACTTCATAGACGTCTATTACAACCGGCTGGTTTTCAAGAAACTCCCTGATTATTTTACCGGACTTGTCTTTACGCTTTCCGGCATGGGTAGAGTCGGATATCACCAGGACCGCTGTTTTGATCTTCTTTCTGAAAGTATCGGAGAAATCGCTCTTGCCGCCCTTTTTTCTGACCACCCGAATATCACCGAATGAGAGGGAATCATCCAGGGGCTTAAGCATATCATAGGCATTCAGCAGCGCTGCCGAAACAGCAGTTATGGCCTCCATCTCCACACCGGTCTTCCATACGGAGCGGACCTCGGCAGTTACCTTTATCCCCTGCTCGTCTTTTTCGAGCCTCACCTCAACCCAGTCAAGGGGTATCGGGTGGCAAAAGGTAATCCAGTCGGCGCAGCGTTTTGCAGCATGTATACCGGCAGCCCGGGCAACCTGTGTGACATCACCCTTGGGTACGGTCTTATCAAATACCCTCTCGAGAGTCTTCTGTTTTCCGTAAAGAAAACCCTCAGCCTCTGCATAGCGCAATGAATTGAATTTTGGACTCACATCAATCATCTAATCATTACTCCCAGTGTTTTTTATGCGTACATCCCGGCAATTTTCACTCCAAGAAACATTACCGCCAGAACCAGAATCGAACCGAGAATTTTCTGCATTGTCCGGGGTACGAAACTGGCCGCCCCCATATAGGAACCACAAAGTCCGCCGGCAAATACTGCGATAAGTAATGGCAGAAATGGGGAAAGGTTTATACTGTTGTACTGTATGCGGGCGAGCAGACCTGATACGGAGTTTACCCAGATAAAAACAGAACCGCAGGCTGCCGCTTCCTTGGCGGAACCCAGTCCGGCGATGATTATCAGAGGCACCAGATAGACACCGCCTCCTATGCCTGTTATGCCGGCGACAAGCCCCAGCACTCCCCCTGCGGTGAGTGACAGTGCTATTCTGCCGACCGGCCCAAGCGGCAGAGGCTCAGTATCTCCTGGAAAATATATGCGCCAGGCGGCAAAGATTAACGAGAAAAAAAGAATAATATAAAAAATTTCCTTAGGAACTTGGAGGGAGCCCCCCAAATATGCCATGGGCAGAGATGACATGAGAAAGGGCATAATCAGTTTCAGTTTTGAATGCTTCTGTTGGAAAAACATAACTGAAGCTGTGGTGGTTACCATGAGGTTCAGGGACAGGGAAATCGTGGGAATGGAAACTGCTCCAACTCCAAAAAGAGCAAGCAGGGCTGTATAGGAAGAACTATCTCCCAAGCCGACCGAAGCATAAAAAAACGCCACTCCAAAAAAAATTACGGACATGAGCAGTACAGTAAATGTCAGATCAGTCACGTTCATTCTCCCTGGTTTGTTCTCTAACCGCCTATAATGGCCATGGACGGCTCCTGAGACCGTCTGGCAAGCTGTTCCGCTTCATGGCCGTTTATACAGCGGTTCTGTAAACAACTCAGAATAGCGGTTTTTATTTCCTCATCATCAGCCCCGGTGCGCAGCATTTTCTTCAGGTCAAGCACACCATTGTCATACAGACAGGTTTTCAGCATGCCGACAGGCGTAATACGCACCTTGTTGCATGATGTACAGAACGACCTGGAATAGCCCTGTATGATGCCAATATTCCCTTTGTAACCCGTTACATAAAAGGTCCGGGCTGTTGTCGGCAGATTATCCTTTTGTTTTTCCACAATATCCGGAAATATCCTTTTCAGCCGCTGCAAAAGGTTACCGTTTTCAAGCTTTCCCGATCTGGCCGTTCCGGAAAACGGCATCTTTTCAATAAATCTCAAAGTGACGGGAAAATCTCTTGCCAAGCCTGCCAGCCGGAGGATTTCCTCATCAGTTGTATCCCCAAGAACAACACTGTTTATTTTGAGTGGAATGGATCGTGCCAGAACACCGTGGATAGTCTCAAGAACCGCGTTAAGGTAGTCCCGCCTGGTGATCTGCTCAAATCTCCTGGGATCCAGGGTATCCAGACTTACATTAATTCCGTCAATACCGATTGCCGCCATCTCATCAAGGAATCGTGAGGTCTTCACTCCATTGGTGGTGATATGCAGGTATTGCACCCCATTGATCTTCCTCAACCTTGTCAAAAACGACATGCAGCCCCGCCTGGAAAACGGCTCACCGCCTGTTACCCGGATCTTGTTAACTCCCATAGATCTGAAGATGATAACGAGGCGCTCCAGTTCTTCGAAGGAGATGATCTCTTCATGGGAAATGAACGGCACACCCTCTTCAGGACGACAGTACCTGCAGCGCAGATTGCAGCGGTCGGTTACAGCCAGACGTAGATAGTTGATCTGTCTGTTTTGATTGTCCGTAAGTTGGTAACCAGACGAGTGGGATTGGGAATGTTGCACTATAACTCCTTTCCAAGCACGGGAGGAAGGACTGTTTCTAGTCCGACCCTATCGGCCGCAGATCATATTCCTACAGAACTTAGATCTTTTGGCTCGGAGTATTTTATCTAATTTTTTACTTTGCATTACATATTCATGCTGCAAACATTTTTTTTACCTTGCCTTGAAAGTATTTTCAACCAATGGCTGCGCATCCACCTGCCCGACATGACACTGGCTGCAGAAATACCACTGTGAAGACAACTTTTTCATAGTCTGGCCATCCCGGTCCATATAATGACTTTTATGCGGCATGGGAGCATCAGAGTCTTTCTGGCCATGACAATCCAGGCAATCATTCTGCGCAGTAGTAATACTGTATTCCACAACTTCATGGGGAATCAGCGGTGGCTGGTGCACAAAGGTCCTGTCATATGCAGAATCTTCCGGCTGCCAGTCCATGCCAACAACCGGATTCGAGCCGGCTGGGATTTCAGTATCACCTCGCAGCGATTTGATATCCTTGCTCCCGGTTGCAGCACACGCAAGCATGAATATCAGCAGCATGAAGAGGGGGAAAATAATCTTTTTCATTTTACTACCTCCGTTAAGATCTTTTAGAAAACCTGAAAACATCCTGTGGACATATATCAATACAACGTCCGCAATTTATACAGTTATTTGAAAGAATTACCGGTGAACTCTGTGCATCGCCTTTCAGCGCTGGCCGGATAACCTGTGGTTCGGGACAGATCGTAAAACAGTCCATGCAGTCGGTGCATTCCTGGCGCCGGGAAGCCTTAACCCGCAGAAAGGAAAAGAAACCCAGTACACTGTAAAAAGCACCGACCGGGCACAGGTGTCCGCACCAGCCTCTTTTTATTAAAAAAGTATCGATAAAAAGTATGCCGCCAAGCAGAAACCATCCAAGCCCCATGCCGAACAACAGGCCGCGCTGGAAAATAGTCACCGGGTTGAGCCATTCCCAGATCACCGAACCGGTAAGGTAAGCCATGATCAATACTGCTGCAAGCAACCAGTAACGGAAGGACCGACTGATATACAGGCTTTTCTTCTGGTCCAGTTTGCGGTTCAC
>JAFDCT010000085.1 GCA_019312695.1 Deltaproteobacteria bacterium
AAAAAATGTCAGGCATCTTGCCTCTGATGTCTGCCTCATAACCCCGGAAGTATCAACCAAGGAGCAGGTGCTCACTTACCTCGGTCAGCCTGATGAGCAGTATGAAATGGCGGATGGCAGTAAGACCTGGTTCTATTACGAGGTCAGGAAGTCCCTGCTGAATAATACGCCCTATGTCGGGGACAAGGTAGGCGATAAAAAATATGAAACGGTCAAGGTTACCTTTACGGGAGAGGTTGTCCAGACTTGCTTTTATCGCTCCATGAGTGAGGAGGAATTTCAGGAAGGCAGGGTGACCGAGTGAGTTTATTTGCAGCAGACTTTGCCAAAGCCCGGGCCAGGATGGTTGATGAACAACTGGTGCCCCGGGGCATCAATGACCCCAAAACCCTGGAAGCCATGCGTAAGGTCCCCCGGCACCTGTTTGTTGAAGAGGCCATGAAGGATCAGGCCTATGGCGATTTCCCGCTTCCCATCGGCAGGGGGCAGACAATTTCCCAGCCATTCATAGTAGCCCTGATGACCCAGGCGCTTGGCCTCAAGGGGCATGAATCGGTCCTGGAAATTGGCACCGGTTCAGGTTATCAGGCAGCTATTCTGTCCCAGATCTGTGAAAAGGTGTACACGGTTGAACGCATTGATTCCCTCCTGGTTGAGGCCAGAAAGGTTTTTGACGCATTACATTACCTTAATATCCTTACCAAGCTTGATGACGGCACTAACGGCTGGCCGGATTTTGCCCCCTACGATGCCATCATCGTAACAGCAGGCGGGCCAAAGGTTCCGAAGCCGCTCCTGGAGCAGCTGGCAGATCCCGGTGTTCTGCTTATTCCGGTTGGTGATCGCGGCGTGCAGGACTTGCGCAAAGTCACAAAAAAAGATGGACAGATTACTGAGGAAACCATCGAGTTTGTCCGTTTTGTCAGCCTCGTAGGCGATCATGGCTGGAAATACGAATGACTCTACACTTGAAAGCTACTCAATAAAAAATGGCCAAAACTAAAACACCGCCTGACGGAAAAGCTGCAGAAAAGATTGGCTGGGTCAGACAGATATATGATAAGTGCCTGCTCTGGGTGCAGTCCCCTTACGGGGTCTGGGCCCTGTTCTTCATTGCGGTCGCTGAATCATCCTTCTTCCCCATACCCCCGGATGTTTTTCTCATGGTCCTCTGTATCGCAGTGCCCCCAAAATCCTTCCGTTATGCCGCGATCTGTGCAGTCGGCTCGGTTTTAGGCGGCATGCTGGGTTATGGCCTGGGTCTTGGATTTATGGACACAGTCGGAGTGAAGATCCTTGAGTGGTACGGCCTGCATGACAAGTATGAAGTGGTGCAGAACCTTTACCGCCAGTATGATGCCCTGGCTGTCGGAGCTGCCGGTTTTACACCGCTGCCCTATAAACTTTTTACCATTACTGCCGGGGCATTTAAAATTAATTTTGTGACCTTTACCCTGGTATCAATAGTCTCCCGCTCGGCCCGTTTTTTTCTAGTTGCGGCCTTTATCTATAAGTTCGGTGCGCCGGTCAGGCACTTTATTGAACGCTATTTTAACCTATTGACCATTATATTTTTCATCCTTTTGATCGGGGGATTTCTGGTGGTCAGGCTGTTTTTTTAGGATGCCAAAATTTTTGAAATGAGCTAGAGTCTGCGGCCAGAAAATTATCTGAAGCTGGTTGGAGAGTATCAGAACAATTTTGGAGGAATAAACATGTCAGCCCATGATAGTGAACACGCCCACCACGAACCTGAAGATGAAAGCATAGGAGTGAAAGTCGGTATCTTTTTTATCCTGGTTCTGGTAGCCCTCTACTTTATCGCCTTATAAGTTTTCTGCTAGTTTACGCACTTCCGCCATTGTTTGCAGAACATCAAATGTAAGTATTTTTCTGTCCTGCATGACGATTTTGCCGTTAATTATTACTGTGGCTACATCAGCCCCTGAGGCTGCATAGACAAGCAAGTCAGGATGGTAAAAGGGCTGCAGGTGCGGCTGCCTGATATCAACCAGGATAATATCTGCATTTTTCCCGGGAAAAAGACTGCCGATATCTTTTTTCAGGCCAAGAACAGCGGCGCCGCCCGTTGTCGCCATCCGCATGACAGTTTGGGCCGGAAGCGCTGTCGGATCGAGGTCTTTCACCTTATGCAGCTTGGCGCACATATCCATTTCATAAAACATATCAAGCCTGTTGTTGCTGGCACTGGAGTCAGTTCCCAGTCCTGTTGAGATGCCGGCAGCAAGAATTTCTTCAAGAGGGGCGATGCCGGAGCCGAGTTTCATATTGCTCTGCGGGCAGGTTGCAACATGAGCCCCGGTGCGGGCCAGAATTTTTATTTCCTCTTTATCCAGCCAGACGCAATGGACACAAACGGTGTTGCTGTCGAGAATACCTAGGTTTTCCAGGTAACGCACCGGGGTTGTCCCCTGCTGCTCTTGCAGCTGCTCTACTTCTGTTCTGGTTTCAGCCAGGTGCAGGAAAAATTTTACCTGTTTTTCGCGGGCCATTTCCTTGGCGCTTTTCAGGGTCTCAGCAGAACAGGTGTAGGGTGAATGACAGAACACGGCCGGGGTGACTAAACTGTTTCTGCCTTGCCAGCGTTCAATGAATTCTGCAGCTGCAGCGATATTCCGGTTTGGATCCGGAACGCCTGGCGCCGGAAAATCAATGACGCCCTGGGCTGCAACGGCCCGAATGCCGCACTCGACAAAGGCCTCGGCTACATTGTTTTCCAGAAAATAACCGTCCGCCGCAGTTGTCGTACCCGAGAGGATCATTTCAGCAGCTGCAAGTTTTGAGCACCAGTAGACCATCTCAGGATTAACGCTTTTTGCTTCAGCCGGGAAGATATGCTCCTGCAGCCAGGTCATGAGGGGTAGGTCATCTGCCAGGCCCCGGAAAAGGGTCATTGGGGCATGGGTGTGGCAGTTGACCAGCCCCGGCATGACCAGTTTGCCACGGCCGT
>JAFDCT010000086.1 GCA_019312695.1 Deltaproteobacteria bacterium
GGGGTGAGCAACTTCTCGGGTGAATGTCTTGTCAAATAAAATCATTCTCAAAAAGGCTGCCGCCCCCCCCGGCAGTCTTTTTTTTTAATACCGAAGGAATTTTTTCCGTGCCATTTTACGATTAAAACTTTTTCTGCTATTGTTAAAATTATAGCTCTGTTTTTAAGGGCACTTTGAACCTATATTTTTTTCTCATTTCACGAAAATACCATGAAAATATGATCCGGAGATGAAAGGATGGCTAAGAGGCATAAAAATTTCTGCCTGGTATTGATGCTCGGCTTTATTACAGGCGTTATCACACTGGCCGGAGCTGATGAAAAGGTTGATATCAAATATATGGAAAAGGAAATTGTAGGAAAATATCTGGCCGACGGCTCCGGCAGGTCACTTTATGCTTTTGTCAAAGATGACAAAAACACCAGTAACTGCCTAGAAGGATGCGCTGTAAACTGGCCGCCTTTCCATGTTGATCTCTCGGCAGCGGGAGAAGGTTTGAACATGACAGATTTTGCGGTCATAACAAGAACTGACGGCAAACAGCAGACTACTTACAAAGGCATGCCGTTATACTATTTCAGTAATGACAGGTATCCGGGTGACACCTTTGGCGAGGGCCTGGGAGAATCCTGGTTTCTGGTCAGACCCTGAGAAAACAGGACCGGGAAACTTTTTTCAACTTTTTTAATTATCGCAGGCCCGCAATAAAGGGGCCTACAGCCGCCGCACCTTTTTCATCCACCAGGCGGATAGTTTCGGTTCCGATAACGGCAATATCAGCCTTGCCGGTCAGGAAGTCCACATCATCCTTTGAACGGATGCCGAACCCGACTGCCAGCGGCAGGGGTGTTGCACTGCGGCAGCGTCGAATATACTCGTTGAAATCCTGGTCAAAGTCTGTCTTTTTACCGGTTACGCCTCTCCGGGCCACGCAGTAAATAAATCCTGCCCCATTTTCGGCCAGCCTCTGCATACGTTCTTTTGTTGAGGTGGGGGCAAATATCTGTATCGGTGCCATATCCTGTTTCCGGACTAAATCAAGGTATTCCCTGCCTTCTTCAGGCGGCAGGTCGGGAATGATAAAACCCTTTATGTTCAAGTCATAGGCACGGTTAATGAACTCCTCAAGTCCATACTTGTACAGAATATTGTAATAAGTCATAAACAGGAAGGGGATGTGAAATTCCTTCGTAATTTCACCGGCAAACTGTAAACACTCTTCAACCCTGGCTCCTTTGGCGATTGACTCCTGGTTGGCCTTCAGGATCATGGGCCCATCAGCCACCGGCTCCGAAAAAGGTATCTGCATCTCGATGAGGTCCACACCGTTTTGCACCATCTGGCCTATAACCTCGCGGTTTACCTCGAATGAGGGATAACCAAGCACCAGGTGGGTCATGAGGAGAATTCTGCTATCCTGTAAATGTGTTCTTATTATTTCTTCCAACGTTGACATATCTTGTTACCTAAAATTTATGAGTGACTAAAGTTACTCGTGACTAAAGTTAATAATTGAAAACCAGGATGACTAACTTTAGGCACTTATAATTTTAGCTCACTTTAGCCACTTTAATTACTTTTTATACTGCTCAGCCCGCGCAATGATGAACTCTTTCCATGACGGGTCACCATAGGCGTTTGCTATGGTAAAAATATCCTTATCACCCCGGCCGGACATGTTAATGATAATTGCCTCATCTTTACCCAGGTTCTGGACTTCCTTGAAGGCCTGGACAAAGCCGTGGGCTGACTCCAGGGCCGGGATAATGCCTTCCTTCTTCATGGTCAGCTCCAGGGCGTCCATTACCTCGGAATCGGTTGCAGCGGCAAAACGCACCCTGCCCTTTTCCCATAGGTCAGTCAGAATAGGCGAGACACCGATATAATCCAGCCCGGCAGCTACAGAATGTGTGTCAAGCATCTGCCCGTCAGAATTCTGTAGGAACATGGTTTTATACCCCTGGGCCACTCCCGGTGAAGCATCTGAACCTGCCAGCCGTGCTGCATGTTCACCGCTTGCCAACCCCTTTCCACCTGCTTCAACACCGACAAGGGCTACCTGATCATCCTGCATAAATCCCTGAAAAATACCCAGGGCGTTGGACCCGCCGCCTACACAGGCGTAAACCCTTGCCGGCAGCTTGCCGAATGCTTTCAGTATCTGTTCCCTTGCTTCAATTCCGATAATGGACTGAAACCAGGCGACCATCTCGGGAAAAGGATGGGGGCCGCAGACGGTACCGAGAACATAGTGGGTGGAATCCATATTGCTCACCCAGTCACGAAACGCCTCGTTAATGGCATCCTTCAAGGTCCGCGAACCGTCGGTTACCGGAATCACGGTGGCACCCATCTTTTCCATCCAGAAAACATTGGGCCGCTGGCGCTGAACATCCTCTTCACCCATATAGATAGTACAGTCAAAGCCGAACTTGGCAGCCATGGTGGCTGTAGCAACGCCGTGCTGGCCGGCGCCTGTCTCGGCAATAACCCGCTTTTTCCCCATCCGCTTAACAAGAAGTCCCTGGCCCATAACATTATTAGCCTTATGGGCTCCGGTATGGTTCAGGTCCTCACGCTTGATATAGATCCGGGCACCGCCAAAACGGTTGCTGAGGTTTTCGGCATATGTCAGGGGAGTCGGACGGCAGGAGTAGGTGGACATGAGTTGAACGTACTCATTCCAGAATGCCTGATCTTTTTTGACATCTTCAAAAAATGTATTGAGCTCCCTGAAGGTCTCGTAGAGGATCTCGGGGATAAAAGCGCCCCCCCAGTGTCCGTAATATCCTTTCTTAATCATAATGCATCCGTAAATTATTGTTGATCAGCTTCCTGATTTCAAAAAGTTGCATACTGTACCACAGGAGGCTGGATAAAACATTTATTTTATATCGAGGAAAAGGGGAAGATACTAATTACTATCAAGCTTCAGCCTGCAGGCTATGGCAAAATCCTCTGGAAAATGACCATTGATATAGCGCAGCTCCGCTTCGGAAAAAGCTCCCATGGAATAAGGATTTTTGGGCAGGAAAGAATAAAGCAACCTCTGGTCGATATCCTTTACACCTATTCTTTTGGAAAACTCAATTACCGTGATCATTTGAGCTCCCAGGCCGGTTAAAACCCGCATGGCTGTTAGAATGCCGTCATTGAGAGATTTACGGACATACCTGTCAGCCTCCAGAATATTACCAACCGGTCCCAAAGTCATAAGCTGCAGTTCCCATTGGGATGTCTGGGCCTTAGGAACAAAAAGCATGACATGTTCATCTTCAAAAACCACCAGCTCTGCCTGCCGCCCTATTTTTTCATCCATTCTGGAATTATTCCTGATAGCGGCGAGATAGTCGGCAAAGAAACTGCTGTTATGCTCTTTTTGATAGGCCCGGACAAATTCAGCCACCAGATCACCGCAGCTGTAAGAAGGTATCATTACTGCCTCTGGACCGGCTGCCTTCACCTCTTGGGGAACCATGGCATACTGCTGGTGTATCTGCTGATGCGAGGCATGCAGCCGATAACCACTGGCAGCATAGTCAAAACCAAAGTTCCAGCCCCAGATGGTCGCATCAAAACTGAGCGCGGCTGCCCCCTGCGCCTCAAGCTCTTTCATGACCTCCTTTCTGAGCTCCTCCAGATCACCTGTAGTCAAACATTTGCGCCTGACAGCCAATTGTATGCCAAGCTGCTTGGCAAGCCTCACAAACGTTCGCTGGTAGTACAAATGTCTGAGCCCGTCAAAATCATAATCAGAAAGATCATCAATCGTATAACGCACCAGGTCATTGGCAATGTTTGCGGCATAATGCCCCCAGGGAACATAACTGTTGCGCCTGAGGTATTCAAATACATGGCTGTCAAGCCTTGAAGGCAGCTCACCGACTATTTCACTGTCCCCCTGCACTCCCGGCCTGAGCACCATTACCTCCTTGTAGATGTCAGGCAGGAAAATATTGTTCACCAGTGTTTCAAACAACTCATGATTTCTGATCTTCGGTATCCGCCTGCCTCTGTTATCCTCTTCATACCTTAGTCCAATGGGTAAATTCTCCTCCTGATCATAAACAAATTCACAGGACAGTTCCGCGAGACGGACCAGATCGTCAGGGTCGGTGGAAGTAGATGCCAATGCAGCAAGGATAGCTTCAGGCAGATCAGCAAAGGCTTCATCCAGCACATCCTCTTTATGGCTTTTATCGCAGCGCAAAAGCTTACTTAAAAAGTCTGTCATTGAGACAGGGCCCGGTTTCGGCAAACCAATCGTCAATGGGTCCGCAGCCTTTGTTTCAGCCCAGCTTCTGTCAATGTAGGTTGCCCCTCGGAAAGGAAAAGGGTTGGGTATTTCATAAATCCATTCCCCTTGCGTTTCCTCCACATCACCTTCAGGAAAATTGCGGGTATTATCCACCGGATTATCAGCCGTATCAAGGCCCAGGACCTGTAAAAAATTATTTTCCCGCAGATTTGCAGTTTTAAAATTAGGCTTATGAATGCCAAAGATAAATTTGCCCTCAGGTGTCACACAGGTTCGCAGCTTCATTTCGTTCACTCTCTCACGCAGCAGGATATTTGGATTCAATATGCAATCAGCATGATACCTTCCGCCATGCATCCCTGATGTATTATCAATACATATTCTGCCCCCAAAATGCACCCATTAAATCAAATTACCAGCTGAACCTGCCTGCGTCATATGTTTCTGACATCTGGACAGTACTTTCTGCGTCAAACGGTGCCCTGCATTATTGTTCTGGATACCCGCATGTGCGGTGACATAAGTCATGTTACCAAATGGTAATAAAGGTGGCCTGGATATGTTACCAAATGGTAATAATTTATTACGCTAAATCTATATTTTATTGCTATAATTACAAAAATTATTTGGCATGGCATTTGCTTTAATTAAATTTAAGAAGTTGGCAATGAGAGGCCTAACATAAAAATAGTTGAGCTTAAAATCTAAGTTTATGACTGAAGTTGTAAAGGGGGTGAGGTATGGAATCCAAAAGTGTAATGACATACGTATCAATTGTATCTGTTGTGGCAGCAGTCGGCATGTTCGGCTACCTGGTGCACACATCCAAAATGATGACATATCTAACAGAGGATCCGAAGGTCTGCATCAATTGCCACACCATGAACACGCAGTATGCTACCTGGCAGCACAGTTCACACAGGGAAGAGGCCACATGCGTGGAGTGTCATCTGCCGCAAGAACCATTTTTTGATAAGATCGCTGCCAAGGTAAGAGACGGGTTCATGCACTCAAAAGCCATGACATTCCACACCTATGTGAGTCATACCATCGGGGCAAGCGAGAGTGCCCAAAAAAGGATCCAGGCAAACTGCATAGCATGCCACCGGGAGATGGTCTCCCAGATGGTGGCCACAAGTAAATTATACCAGGCAGGGGCAGAAAGCGGTCAGGTCGACCGGAAATGCTGGAGCTGTCATAGGAATGTGCCCCACGGGAGGGCCAGGGGGATGACCGCTACTCCGGATAATCTTGGGGTAAAGGAAATATAATATAACGATAACCTTTAAAGGAGGAGACTTCGGATTATGAGAAAATCGACAGTAATAACGGCTTTGTCCGTGATTGCCATAGTGCCTATGGTATTACTGGTAATCTCTATCAATGAGAACAAGGCGGAACAGAAGGAAATAAACACCACGCCGCAGGCCAAAAAAGTTGAATCAACAGGGATCAAAAAGTTTGAATCGCGCAGTTCCGAGTGGGGGAAGTACTACCAACGCCAGTATGACTCCTATAAACAGACCAAGAAAAGTGACAAGATAAGCGATATGCTGAAAGATAATCCCGCTCTGGTTGTCCTCTGGGCCGGCTACGGCTTCTCCAAGGACTACAATGCGCCTCGAGGCCATTACTATATGCTTGAAGACAACATCAACACTCTGAGGACAGGGGGGCCTGTTGATGCCATGACAGGTCCCATGCCCACCGCCTGCTGGACCTGCAAGTCAACTGATGTGCCCAGGCTGATAGACAAAATCGGCGAGCTTGATTATTTCACCGGCAAGTGGGCCCGTCATGGCAGCGAAATCTCCAACTCAATCGGATGTGGCGACTGCCATGACAACGAGACCATGAAACTCACCCTCACCCGTGAGTTCCTCAAAAGGGGTCTTGATGCGGAAGGCAGCCTTAAGGCTGCAGATGCAACGCATCAGGATATGAGATCGCTGGTCTGCGCCCAGTGTCATTCCGAATATTATTTCAAGAAAACAGAGTGGACCGACAAGAATGGCGAGAAGAAAACCGCCGGGGTTGTAACCTTTCCATGGGATAACGGCTTCAGTGTTGAGGCTATGGAGAAATATTACGATGATATAAGCTTCGTAGACTGGACCCATAAAGTAAGCAAGACACCGATGCTCAAGGCCCAGCATCCCGGATATGAAATTTACAAAACCGGTGCACATGGTTTGAACAACGTGGCATGCGCAGATTGTCATATGCCGTACGTCCGTGAAGGCGGTGTGAAGTACTCCTCCCATAATGTGGGCAGCCCTCTGGATCATATGACAAACACCTGTCTGAACTGTCATAATGAAGAAGAAAAGGCTTTCAAAGACAGAGTTGCCAGGAAGCTGGAAAGAAAAACCGAACTCAACAAAACTGCCATGGACGTCATCGCCAAGGCCCATCTCGAGGCAAGAAAAGCCTGGGAGGTCGGCGCTACCGAGGCTGAAATGAAGGAAATCCAGCAGGATATCCGCCATGCCCAATGGCGTTGGGACTACTCCATTGCCAGTCATGGTTCGTTCTTTCATGCACCTGAGGAAACATTGCGGATACTTGGTTCCGCCATCAACAAAGGCCAAGAAGCCAGAGTTAAATTACGCGCCGTACTGGCTAAGTATAATGCAGGTGAATATGCTGCTCCGGATTTCTCTACAAAAGAAAAAGCCCAGGAAGTCATAGGGTTGCCATATCAAAAACTGGTAGATGAAAAAATGACCTTCCTTAATGGTCTCAGAAAAGAATGGGTGGAACAGCAGAAGGCAAAGGGCCTGTATGACCCTGCAGCCTGGGAGGGTATGATATTCAATACATCCTATGCACCTGCCCCTACTTTGGCTGATATGGAAAAAAAATAATAACCTTCACTCAATGGTTATGCAAAAAACTCCCTGGAAAAACACACAGGGAGTTTTTTGTATTAACCGTCAGCAACAGCAGACAAATTGACCTTTTTCTTCAAAACTGGTGGAAATAAAAAGTGTCTCAAGAACAACACAGGGATCTTTGTTACCTTGTGGTAACATTTAGGTTGTAACTGGCATCATTAAAAGATATAATTTGAATTATTTTGTTCGCTAACCCGTTTCAGGCCGTTCTGACATGAATCTTACCATTAAGTTCATTGTTGCCATCAGTGCCATTATTCTCCTTTCTTACGGGTTTTTATTATTCCAGACATCAAGCCTGCAGAATGAACTTGTCATGGAGCAGGCCCGCCAGCAGGCCCGCATACTCTATAAACAGATACTGCTGACCCGGCAGTGGGTTTCAGACCACCAGGGTCTTTTTTTCGTTAAAACAGCCGGTGTTGGAGAAAATCCTTATCTCCAGGGATCCTCAATCAGGGGTGAAAACGGAACGGTCTTTGTCAAGCGCAACCCGGCAATGGTTACACGTGAACTTTCAGAATACGCAGCAAAGTCAGGATTCTGCTGGTTCAGGATTACCAGTTTAAATCCTGTAAACCCGGAAAACCGGCCCGATGATTTTGAGCGGGATGCCATGATCCGCTTTAAGGATGGCCTGGCAGAATTTGAAGCCATAACCAAAACCACTGACGGCAGGGTTCACAGGTATATCGCCCCGGTCCTGGTCCAGGAATCATGCCTGACATGCCATGCCGAGCACGGCTATTCCGTTGGTGACATCAGGGGCGCCTTAAGCATCAGCGTACCTCTTGCCTGGGCTGACAAGGTTATCAGCAAGAACAACAAGACTATTATCAAGTATTCCGTATTTTCCATTCTGGCCGTATCTCTGGCGCTGATCTTTCTCTTCAACAAGCTTGTGGCCCGCCGCATCGACCGGTTGTCAAAAGCCATGGAAAACTATCCGCACCAAGACTATTCGGTAACTGATGACAAACACCTGTTAGATGACGAGATCGGCAGGCTTATAGCAGGCTACAGCGATCTTTGCAAACGGCTTGACAAGGCTCAGCGCGACTTGGATAAGACCATGCAGCAGGCTTTTTACAGTGAGAAAATGGCCTCGCTCGGCCAATTGACTGCGGGCATTGCCCATGAAATAAACAATCCCCTGGGGGGGCTGTTGAACTGTGTAAAAAGCATGAACGATGAACCGGAGAACCTGGAGCTGCACAACCGCTATATCCCCCTGCTGGACAAGGGGCTGAGACGTATTGAGCATATCATGCGCCAGCTTCTGAACTTTGGACGCAAAGCCCCTCTGACCTTTACCAGAGTGAACATTGATGATGTTATCCGGGAATGTTTTGAGCTGTTGGAGTACAGACTCAAGAATATTTCGCTGACCCTAGATCTTCATTTGCAGGAAAACTACTGCATGGATATTGAAGCCCTCCGCCAGATCATTATCAACACTGCCTTAAATGCAATCCATGCCATGCCTGGGGGCGGAAGCCTGAAAATCAGAACGGAGCGTAAACTCAAACGTGTTATTATTACTGTCAAAGATACAGGCACAGGTATCGATCCGGCAATCATCAACAAGATTTTTGATCCATTCTTTACCACCAAGGAGGTGGGCGAGGGAACCGGACTGGGACTGGCAGTCACCTATTCCCTGGTACAGCAGATGAGCGGCACTATCGAAGTGCAGAGCGAACCCGGCAAAGGAACAGCATTCACCATTTCACTGCCGGCCAGCCACGAATATGCCAGAACCGCTGAGCAACAGATTTCTGGACCGCACAGGGAGAACTGATATGGCGAGAATATTACTTGCTGAAGACGATGAAATCATGCGGATCACCATCAAGGATCGGCTTGAAAAAAATAAATGGCATGTTGATGCGGTGCCAAACGGCACGGAAGCGGTTGAACTGTTGAGAAAAGGAAATTACCACCTGGTGATTTCTGATATCCGCATTCCAGGATTTGACGGCTGGCAGCTCCTCAAGTTTATCCGCCAGTCATCACCATACACTGACATCATCATGATGACGGCTTACGGCAGCGTTGACGATGCCATAGAGTCCCTGAAGAAAGGCGCTGCAGATTATATCCTGAAACCTTTCAACACGGATGACCTGATCATCCGTGTCAGCCGTATCCTTGAAATGCAGACAATCAAGGCTCGCTGCACCTCCCTGGAAGAAAACTGCCGCGAGATTCATGCAGATTTAATCGGCGATTCCAAGGAAATTGCCCGCATACACAGCTTGATCAGCCAGGTCGCCCCTACCGACTCAACGGTGCTGATCCTTGGTGAGTCCGGCACGGGCAAGGAACTCGTAGCGAGCAGCATACACCAGCAGAGCAAAAGGGCTAACAAGCCTTTTGTGCGGCTCAATTGCGCCGCTATTCCAGAGGGCTTGATGGAGTCGGAATTATTCGGCCATGAAAAGGGGGCATTTACCGGGGCTCATGCCAGAAAACTAGGCAAATTCGAGATGGCTGACGGTGGCACTATGCTGCTGGATGAAATTGGCGAATTACCAATGTCTCTGCAGGCCAAACTTCTGAGGGTTTTGCAGGAAAGCATGTATGAAAGGGTCGGGGGGACCGGCACCATTAGTATTGATGTCCGCATTCTCTGTTCGACATCAAAAAACCTTGAACAGGCCGTAGAAAACGGCGGTTTCCGCCAGGACCTTTTTTATCGGCTCAATGTTATCCCAATGCGCCTGCCGCCGCTGCGTGAAAGGCGAGATGACATCCCTGTCCTGACGCGTCACTTCCTGCACGAATTCAGTGTCAAGCGCGGCATTGCCATGGAAATAAGCCAGGAAGCTATGCAGTGCCTGATTGATTACAGTTATCCCGGCAATGTCCGGGAACTGAAAAACATAATTGAACGGGCCTCTGTTCTTGCGCCGGAACCGGTTATAAAGCCAACTGATCTGCCGGCGGACCTTCTAGAAGCAAACGGCAGAAAAGTAACCGAGGATTCCTTTTCTCTAAGCGACGCTGTGGCTAAAGCAGAAAAACAACTGCTGGTAAAGGCGCTTAGCCATACTAACGGCAAAAGGGCTGAAGCTGCCGAACTGCTTGGCATCAGCAGAAAAAACCTGTGGGAAAAGATGAAGCAGTATGAAATTTCAATGTAATTGACGCGTGTCAGACCGCTTCAGCCTTAAATTATCCTGTAACATTTCCTTGTTCAGCCCAGACAAAGAAATGCATGGTGCCGGCCTCTGCAGTTTACATTCTTAAAATATTCCATAATTGCATGCCGGCTGTTACCAGATTGGGTATAATAACAGGATGGTACATTTTTTCAGTAAAGCAGAGAAACAATTCCGACAGCGACCTGGTTCTTTTCTATGCAAGCCTTAGGATTACTTCTTATCATCATTCTTTTGGGTATCATCGCGGCCTGCTTTTTCTACCTGCTGTCCTGCCTGAAGAAAAACAGGCAGATTACCGCCCTGGCCGGCCTGTTCAGCTTAGCCATGGGATTTTTTCTGCTGGCGCTTGACCTGGTCCTCATAACTTTTACCCAGGGGATGCAATATATTCCTGATTATCTGCTGTTTAACAGGCTGGTGTCTGATACCGGCTTTGCCGGAAGATGGGTGCTCACCGTTTATGTTTTTATAAGTGCCGGTCTTGGGATTACAATTTATCTGCTTGCCAGAAACCTGATTACACAGTTTAATAGCAGAAATATAAGATAAAACTGTTCATGCTACGGCACTAATCATATGAGTATTGGGCAATTCTTTGATTTCATTATGACATTATTTGTGTGAGGCTGGCTTTGGCATAACTCCGGGCCCCCAAAATAATTTATCCTGAAGTGTACTGATTCCATGAAGCTCCTGAATAATCTTTTAGACAACAACAAGAAATGGGCTGAGAAAATCAAGGAGGCCGACCCTGATTTCTTTGCCAAGCTTTCCAGGCAACAGCAACCTGAATATCTCTGGATAGGCTGTTCGGACAGCAGGGTCCCTTCCAACCAGATAGTAGACCTGCTGCCCGGTGAAATCTTTGTACACCGGAATATTGCCAA
>JAFDCT010000087.1 GCA_019312695.1 Deltaproteobacteria bacterium
GATGTTATGTATCGCATTACAACATATTTCTCAAGAGTTGAGTAAACCTTTGCGACCGGTTTTTAACTCTGGAGTATTTCCGCCAGTTGTACCGGGTCAGTAGTTGGTGAATCACAGCTGTAATTATGGCAGACATAGGCTGTTGCCATGCCGTCACGGGAGGTGTGACTCGCTGTAAAAGGTGCCAGTGCAGCAAGCTTATCAGCATCACCGTTTACGTGTTTTAGCAGAATAATGGTGTTGGGCAGGAAATTCTGCGCCAGTATTCTCAGCATTTCTCTGGTGTCTTGAGCTTCTGGATCACCGACGATTATTAATTCAGTTGTTGGCGCTACTGCTGAATAAAAACCGGAGAGAAACTGTGTGTACGCGCTTGGGACTTCATTTATGGTATTGGAAAAAACTCTGACAAGCTGCCGGGCTTTTTCGCCAAGGTCAGGATTGTTTGTGAGTCGTTCCAGGCGTAGGAGATTATAGAAGGCAAGAGAATTGCCGGAGGGCAGGGCACCATCGTAAATCTCTTTGGGCCTGACAAGCAGAGATTCCCCATCTTTCGGTGTGAGAAACAATCCACCATTCGTGTCATCCCAGAAGAGTTCCAGCATGCGATTATTCAGGAGAATGGCCTGCTCCAATATCTCCACCTTAAAATTTGCGGCATAGAGTTCGAGAAGTCCCCAGGTTACATAAACATAATCGCATAACATGCCGTCAACAGCAGAATCACCATCCCGATAACGATGCCTCAGCTTGTCTGCAGAAGACATTTTTGCCAGAATAAAATGTGCTCCTTTTTCGGCAGCTTCGATATAGGTTTTATTTTCAAGGATTCGCCCTCCAAGGGCCAAGGCGCCGATCATCAAGCCGTTCCAGTCTGCGAGAATTTTGTCATCCTTGTGGGGGCGGACCCTTTTTTCCCTGAGCGCTAAAATTTTATTTCTCAAACTGTCATGCACATGGAGGAAATCCTCCTGTCCCTGCTTTGAATCGCCTGCAAGTTTGGCAAGGGTATTTTTGAGAAAGAAAATATTTTCACCTGTCTTGGTCCCGGTGGCTTCCTCATGAAAATTGCCTTCAGGTTTTACATTGTATAAATCCCTGACAAAAGCTGCTTCCTCAGGCGGCAGTTTCTTCTGGAGTTCACTGAGGCTCCAGACATAAAATTTCCCTTCCACTCCTTCACTGTCTGCATCCTCGGCTGAATAGAATCCGCCTTCAGCTGCCCGCATGTCACGTAATACATAGGTAAAAATTTCCTGCACAGTCTGTTTGAAGAGAATATTGCCGCTTGCCTGATAGGCTTCAAGGTAGGCTATTGCAAGCAGGGCCTGGTCATAGAGCATTTTTTCGAAATGGGGCAGCAGCCATTTGTCATCGGTTGAGTAGCGATGAAAACCATAACCTATCTGATCGAAGATACCTCCCAGCCGCATGGCTGTGAGAGTATGTTCCACCATGGCCAGCGCATCTGCATTGCCGGTCATTTTCCAATAACGCAGGAGAAAGGATAGATTATGGGGAGTGGGGAATTTGGGAGCCTGGCTGAATCCACCATGGGCTTTGTCATACCTCCTGGAAAGTTGTTGAAAGGCTGTGTGCAGTATTTCCTGGCCGAGGTCTCCACCGTGGCTTGTTGTATATTGCTGCTGCAGGATTTCAAGGATTTTGTCAGTTGACTGCAGCACTTCTTCCCGTCTGTTGCGCCATATGTCATGCAGTCTGGGAATAAGGTCAAGCATACCCGGTCTTCCGTAACGGGTATGCTTGGCAAAATATGTCCCCGCAAAAAAAGGTTTTTTATCAGGCGTCATGATAATGGTCAACGGCCAGCCGCCGCTGCCTGTCATCATGGAGCAGACGGTCATGTAAATATTATCTATATCTGGCCGCTCTTCCCGGTCAACTTTGATGCAGACAAAGTTGTCATTAAGCAGTTGTGCCACCTCTTCATCCTCAAAGGATTCCCGCTCCATGACATGGCACCAGTGACAGGTGGAGTAGCCGATAGACAGGAATATCGGCTTATCCAAGCGGGCCGCCGTACTAAAAGCCTCATCTGACCAGGGAAACCATGTCACCGGATTTTGGGCGTGCTGCAGGAGATAGGGACTCTTTTCCGTTGCAAGTCTGTTGGTCATTTTTACAGGTCCATAAAGTAAGGTTAAAGAATCATGGCTGCTATGCAGAAATCGGCTATGAGGATGTTTTGTTATCATACTGTCCAAATCAACGATAAATTTCAATACTATTTCTTAAAAATATCTTGGGAGAAAAATATAACTGAATCTGGTCAATTCCGGTTCATGCAATTGGGCTGGACACCTTGACTTTGAAAAGAAAAGGCCTAATTTTTATAAGTATAAACAATTTAAAAAAGCGCCATCTGGGAAGACTTCAGACAACAAAGCAGGAGGCTATGGATATGAAAAGCATTATTAGAATGTTGGCAAAAACAGCTGCACTTATAGCTTTACTGGGTCTGATTATGACAGGATGTGCACCTCAAACAGGAACCGCCGTTAGGAAGTACGATGAAAATTGGCGTTTTGTACCGTCGATCCATATTGAGGATAATCCCTTCACAAACAGTATGGAATATCGTGACTGCATCTACGATCAGCTCTACGCAGGATACTGGTGTCCCGATGACAAGTAGTTGTTTTCAGGAAAATCAGTGCCTTTTGCGGTAAACGCTGCGGTGTACTTCAGCCACATAGAGGTCTCCATTCCGAAAAGCTGCTCCTTTAGGCATGTTAAGCCCTGGGCCCTGATAATAACCTCATCTGCAGCAGAGTCCCCATCCTTGTCAATGACCGCACAGACTTTGCCGGCCGTGTGAGTGTTGACAAAGAGAGTGCTGTTCGGACTACCATTCTCCGCCAAGGTAGGGGTTTTCTTTTTTTTCACGGGCCACAGTGCTGGTTTTCGTGCCACCATAATCGTGACCCGGCCAGATTATAGTTTCATCGGGTAATACGGCAATTTTGTCAGCCAGGGAATGTATCAGGGTTGTGAAATCTCCACCGGGAACATCGACTCGACCGGCAGCACCAACAAAAAGGGAATCGCCGGTAAAGAGATTGTTGTCAACATAGATACAGATAGATCCAGGTGAGTGGCCTGGTGTATGAATAATTTCCAGGGAATATCTGCCCAGAGCTAAGCAGTCACCATCTTTGACGGTTTTATCGGCCGGTGGTGATGGCGTGAAGCCTTGCCTGGCAAAATATTCTGCCGCTTCGGGTTCCTGCAGAAGAAGTTCGTCCGCTTCGTGCCTGACTATCAAAGCACCAGTAGCCTTTCTGATAGCTTGATTGGAGCAGGTATGATCCGGATGGCAATGGGTGTTTATGATATAGAGAACCGTAAGGTGCAATTGCTTGATAGTCCCGAGCAGTTTGTCTTCATCTCCACAGGGGTCGATCACGACGGCCTCGCACGTTTCTCCACAGGCAGCTATGTAGCAGAATACTTTGTCTGGTCCGAGTTCAAGCTGTTTTATTATCATAATAACACCAGATTTTTGCATTGACGGGAAATGTATTCATATGTCTTTATCAGACAGGTTCGATTTGTTTTTCCGCTTTAACCAGTGTAAGCAGAATCATCCCGGTGACAAAGAAAAAAGTCAGGGCCAGGATGGAAAGACGGGCTGAGCCTGTGATATCGACAATAAAGGCAAAGACAAAAGGGCCGAAAACAGAGGCAAATTTGGCACTGATGGCATAAAACCCGAAAAATTCGGCATGTTTGCCCTCGGGAATGAGACTTGAGAAGAAGGAGCGGCTGACAGCCTGGCTGCCGCCGAGAATTATGGCTATTACAAAACCCAGCACCCAGAACTCCCAGGCACTGTTCATAAAATAGGCATAGATGGTTACCAGAATAAAAAGAAGCAGCGCCAGGTACAAAGAGCGCTTGGCTCCTGATTTTTCAGCCAGACGTCCAAACAGTAAAGTGCCCGGCATGGCGACAAACTGGATCATCAGGAAGCAGGAAAGTATTGTAGACTGGGTGAGTCCAAGTTCTTCACGGGCAAAAATTGCCGCGACTACAATAATAGTCTGTATGCCGTCGTTATAAAAAAGAAAGGCAATGAGAAAGAGAAGCAGGGAAGGGTATCTTTTAATTTCGGCAAAGATCCTGAAGTAACCGCGGACCCCTCTGTGCAACCGGTCCGGCATAATGGGGCTTGCCGGAGTGCGGAGATATAAATAGGTTGGCACAGCAAAGAGAAGCCACCATAATCCTGTGAGTAAAAAACCGCTGCGGCTGGCAGCGCCTTTATCTGGAAAGCCAATAAAAGAGTAACCCTGGATCAGGCCGAAGACGAGAAGCAGAGCAATACCGCCGCCTATATAACCATAGGCAAATCCTTGTGAAGAGAGACGATCCAGTTCATGGTCTGCTGCCAGCTTGGGCAGAAAGGCATTGTAAAATACATTGCCCCCGGCAAATCCTATATTGGCGATAATAAATAAGATCGAGGCCAGAAGATATCTTCCCGGTGTGGCAAAAAAGAGAAAAGAGGTTGCCATGACCCCCAGAAGGCAATAGGCAAAGAGAAATTTCCGGTGCGAATTCAACCTGTCTGCTAAGTTACCCAGATACGGAGAGTTGAATGCC
>JAFDCT010000088.1 GCA_019312695.1 Deltaproteobacteria bacterium
AATAAGTTACTTGTAATTATGTATAAAGTATGTAACTACTTATTGTAGTATATAATCCTTTCGCGGATTCAAGTTACAAGTGCAACAGTTGGTTTACTGTCGTAAGAATACCTCATTGGGTGTTTTAAAGCCGAGGCATTTTCTTGGCTTGTTGTTTAATTTGTTTATTACCATAATTACATCTTTATCAGTGATATTTGTGAAGTCATGTTTTTTAGGGAAGTACTGGCGGATTAAGCCATTGGTGTTTTCATTAAGTCCCCGCTGCCAAGCTGAATAAGGATGAGTGAAATAGAAGTCAGCCCGGAGTGCAGCAGCTATTTCCTGGTGTTTGGCAAACTCTTTGCCGTTATCTGAGGTTAATGTGAAAACTTTGGAAGCTATGGGGTCAAGAAGACGCTGGATTGATTGGGAGACTAAGTCTGCGCTCTTATGCTTTACCTTGGCAAGCAGTGTTAAGCGGGACTTGCTTTCAGTCAATGAAACCAGAGCCTGTTTATGCCTTCTGCCAATAATTGTATCCAACTCCCAATCTCCGATACGGGAGCGGGTTTCTACAATGGCAGGTCATTCATCAATGGGTACTCGATTAACTAACTGGCCTTGGGTGTTGGTAGTATCATAACGCTTGCGACGTTGTTTTTTGCAGCGTAAATGCAGATAGAGATTGCCACCGTATCGTTTGTATTTTCGGAATATACTGATAAATCGATTCATTTTTATTATTGACACCCGTGATAAGATTTACTTTAAAAATCTTTATTGAAGGAGTATTTATAACGAATCAAAGTGATTTGCTTGGTCACCCTGTTTTTTCACAAGGATTTGAGAGTAAACACTCTCGTTTCGTATACTGAAGAGTTCTGCGATACTAATATTTTCAACCAATATTCACCTCATCATACCCCAACAGGGATCATCAAAATGCATAATCCCCTACTCGTAAAAACTTTGGAACGTAGCAAGGGTGAGTTGATTTCTGAAATCATCAGCCTTTTCAGGAGATTATATTCCCTCGACGGCCGAGATGAACCAGCAACGGCTGCTCAAGAGGAACTGATACAAACGGAACTAACAGCCCTTTTTAATAATTTCCTAGAGAAAGAGAGTAGTACTAAAACCAGTGAAGTCACGATCTTGTTTTCAGACCTACGTGGCTTCACGGCAATGGTGGAACAATTCCCGGCAGCATTGGTTGTTGAAATGCTGAACCGGTACTTTTCGATGATGAGCGAGATCATCGTATCCGATCATGACGGGATGATTGACAAGTTCATGGGTGACTCTATCATGGTCTTATTCGGGGCCAAAACAGGCAAATCAGATGCCCTGGAAAGAGCACTTTCCTGCGCAGTTCATATGCAAATAGCAATGGATGAGGTCAACCGGGTGAATGAAACCTTAGGGTTACCAACCCTTTACATGGGAATCGGAATAAATACCGGTGCCGTGATAACAGGCAGGGTGGGGTCTAACCTGCATAGTGAATATACTGTGATCGGAGATGGGGTTAACCTGGCATACCGTATCGAAGCATTCAGTCTGAGGGGCCAGATACTAATCAGTGAAAATACATATGAGCATGCAAAGGACTACATCGAAACCGATGAACCAACATCGGTATTTGTAAAGGGCAAAAAAGATCCGGTAAGTGTCCATGAACTCTTGTCGATTAAACGTCCGAGCCGGCTTTTTGTACCCAGGAGAGAAGTGCGGAAAAGCCCTAGGGTTGAAATAGATATGCCCTTTACCTATCAACGTGTAGATGAAAAGAATATACTACCGGAAAAATACAACGGTCAGATTGTCAATATAGGCTATAATGGTTTATTTAGTGTTTTAGCTGAGCACTTAGAAGTTTATACGGAAATCAAATTAACCATTGCCTTGTCTATGCTGGGAGACGAGCTGAGTGATATTTATGCGAAAGTACTGCAGACTAAAAAACAAAATGACCAGTACCTGACCAATATTGAATTTACCTCTGTTCACATTTATGCAAAAAAAGCCATCAAGTTATTTATCGACAGGATGATTCAAGGGGTATAATTTGACTAGTAATACAAACCTTTTTTATGCACAACTTCCCATTGTTTACATTCTGTATACCTTGATATATAGATATATCAGCAGATTATGGCACATGCCTCTGTTCCTGGCTTGTAGGAACAGACGAATAATCTAACTGGGTTAACGCTGGACTAAGGAATCCAAACCTGAAGTGTTAAATAAGTTCTCTCAACTTCATGCAGAAAACAGAAACAAAAGGACAACAGGAAATTCCAGCACCAACAGCCGCTCCGGACAGGGAATTAAAGGATGCCAGGCAGTTAATCAACATCTTTATCCTGGCCTGGAAAAATTACGGCCTGTATCCGGGGGATCATGTATCCACTATAAAATCCTTTGAAAAACTTGTTGCCGCATTCGGTAATTTTTTTACGGCCCATGGAGATCTGCGGCTGACTGTGGAAAAAGAACGTCTCCTTTGCGGTTCTGAAATAATCTATGAAGTTTCACAGGAAGCTCCCTCGGAAGACATTATTACCCTGCTTTATCGTGACGGTATCAAATGGATTGAGTTTCAAGAGGGCCTTCCCATCGAGGAGATCGCTGCCTTTTTCAAAATAGCATATAAATACAGGTTGTTCGCAGAGGAGACCGGCGGAGACATCGTCACCGCTCTGATGGA
>JAFDCT010000089.1 GCA_019312695.1 Deltaproteobacteria bacterium
ACTTGCTTTCTGGTTGTTTCCAGGTATCAAGTAATGCTTGCCTGGAAATATGAAACCCACTCTTAAGGTATGTATATGGGGATATCACCAATAGTTATATAGTCATATCGCCAGGTTTTGTAGTATGCCTACCTTTTTAAAGCAGCCTTTATTTTTAACTGTTTGAAATAAAAGAATATTTAAAATTATGTTTGAATGGATCGTTTTTTGCATAGATATTTCTATGTGCACCGGGGATGAGTAAAGAAAAAAAACAATAAAAGATATAATTATGACTAATGCAGACGCACTGTCCTTAATGGAAAAAGCTTCAGACAATTCAAGATCTCTGTTATTCGGTCTTCTTGTTAACTGTATTTTTTCGGGACATGCAAATGGCTGTTGTCCGCTATCGCAGCTGCGCGATTCCCTCACACTCGAAGAAAAATATAATTTTGTCATGGAGTTGAGCCCGGAAGAGGTTTGTCAAGTTCTTGACCGTCACGAAAAATGCTATGAAAATGAATGTTGCCCGTCATGAGGGATCAATCCCGTGGGAATTTAATACAGGCGAAGTTAACCAATTGCGAATGAACCGAATTTAAAATATAAGTGAATTGGTATTTTATCCGGTCTCTGGCCAATCTGGCAGTTCTTGTTGGGGTTGCCTCTTGCCAACAGGGAAGGTGAGGGTAAAGGTCACCCCTTCCTCTTCAGTATTATTTTCAACAGAGATGGAACCGTCATGCTGCTCTACCAGCCTTTTAGAAATAGCCAGCCCCAGACCGGTTCCCTGTGACTTGGTGGTAAAAAACGGTTTAAACATTTCTTGCAGCGCGGTGCTGTC
This sequence comes from Deltaproteobacteria bacterium, assembly GCA_019312695.1. GTDB lineage: Bacteria > Desulfobacterota > Desulfobulbia > Desulfobulbales > BM004 > BM004. The sequence goes on from JAFDCT010000089.1 coordinate 827, forward strand.
TATGCCTCTACCATTATCGGAAATGGAGACTTGTATTAACTCGTCGCCAGAGAGTTGTTGCGTTTTTATGGTTATGATTCCCTGCCGGTCGGAAACCGCGTAAATGGAATCCACAGCATTCAATAACAGATTGAGAAATACCTGTTGCAGCTGATCCGGGTCGGCAACAATTAGCGGCAGATCAGGGTTGAAATCCGAGATGAATTCGATCTTGGTTTCAGGGGATCTAATTTTGTATTTCGGGGAACGCAGGGAATATTGGGCTGATTTGATGGTTATATCAAGGATATGGTTCATATCCATGGGAATCATCCTTGGTTTGGGAGGGCGGGCATAGCTGAGCAGGCCTTTTATTATGTAGGTGATCCTGTCAACTTCATTGATCACCCGGAGCAGCACTTCTTTGTCTTCGGGAGGAAGAGGTGAGTCTTGACTGAGGACTTCCATAGATACCTTGATCCCTGCCATGGGATTTTTTATTTCATGGGCCATGCCTGCTGCAAGTTCACCTACTACAGCCAACCTTTCAGTCTGCTGCAATTTGGTATATTGTTCCTGCAGCGAAACAGCCATTTCATTAAACGATGCAGCCAATTCACCAAACTCATCCTTTAATTTTTCCTCTATACGATACTGCAGCTTGCCTGATTTTATTTTACGGGTGGCGCTCAAGAGTTCCGCTACCGGCTCAGTGATACTTCTTATGAAATAAAGAGAAAAGAGGATACCTACCAGGAAGGCAAAAATCAGGGTGCCGGTCAAAATCTTTTTTGAGTCAGAAACCTCTTTCATTGCGGCGGTTGTTTTTTGCCGCAGGGCATTATTCGCCGTCATCGCCATCCACTGCGCCTTTTCTATTATACTGTCCCCGATATCTGCTGCAAAGGTCTGAAGTCGCTTGATCCTCTGCGCATCAGCTGTTGATGTTATGAAATAACTGAGCGCTTCCTTATATTGTTCTGTAAGTGTTTGCAGGTGTTGGATTTCAAAGGCGATTTCTGGTTCGTGGTGGCAGTCACTGCATGTCTGCGCCCGTTCGCGGAGCGTGAGGACATTATCCACTATAGTATCAAGTTCCTTGCCGAATGACGTGCCGATAGTATACAGATTTGACTGCACTGTCTGGACATTGATGACCAGATCCTGCCTGATAACCTCCACCTTGTGCAATAAAAGCAAAGCAGTAAGGTTTGCGGTTGTCTTGTTTATTATATGCAGGGTTGTGACGATACCAACGAGGAACAGCAGAAATAAAAAGAGGAAGGCAAAGATAATTTTTTTCTTCATTTGTTACCTTCCTGGGACTGTCAGGGAACCCAGGTTTTCCTGGGCCATTTTTTCTATGCTGTTAAAGTCCTCCCTGTTTGACTTGATAAAACGTTGTGCCTGGAAATGCCCCAGCACAGCTTGGCCTTCTGGCGTTGTATCCATCTGCAGCAGGATGCTTACAAGTTTTTCCCTTATTTCCTGGTCTATTTCATTCTTTATGCAGAGGGTTGTTTCCGGAACTTTTGGGGATTGAGCGATTATTTGCAGCTCCTGTCCAATAGAGGGATCATTGATAACCAGTTGATGAAATACTGTACTTTTTGCTGCACCAATGTCAGCACGCCCGTCCAGGACAGCAAAGACTGCTGAAGCGTGGCTACCGGCAAAATAATAGCGGTTAAAAAATGAGTTGATATCATTGACACCATGCTGCTTTAAGAAAGCCAGCGGAAAGAGATATCCTTCCAATGTTGCAGGATCTACAAATACGATATTCCCTCCCCTCATATCCATCATGTTCCTGATACCACTGTCTTTCCGAACAAAAATGTATCCCTGTGACGTTGATTCACCAGCCTGGTTAACGGGATAGGCTATGGGCTCAAGATTCAATTCATTGATAGCCATGGTGGCGGTATAGGATGTGAGAAATGCGCCATCCAGCCTGAGCGATTTGAATCGCTTGATCACTTCTCCATACCGGCTCATTATGGTGAGATTAACCTTTACACCAAGGCTCTCCGAAAGATACTTGGCCAGATACCGGTATCGCTCCATCTGATCGAATATGTTATGCTCCGGCTCAATGCCCAGCAGCAGTTCATCGGGCTGCTCAACTGCATAAGCGGTTGTTGCTC
>JAFDCT010000090.1 GCA_019312695.1 Deltaproteobacteria bacterium
CTTATTACTGCAGCATATGGGTTGCCCATCACCTGCTGCGAGTTGTTGTCGGCTGGATGGTAAATAATTATGGAACCGTTATCGCCGCTGGTTCCATCAGGCTGCCACTTGATATAGTTCGGGCCGCCGAATATGAGCCCGTTTTTACCTGCCAGACTGGTACCGGACGGCGTTTTGCTTGGACCGTTTTCAGGGTAAGGTGGGGCGCTGAGACACAATTATAAAATCGGACCTCCTTCAAGAAGAGGACCTCTTTGATGATATTTTCGGCAGTTTCGTCCTGGCAGTCCTTGTCTGCATCAGTGTCAATGCATATCAGGTAGCCATCCCGGGTCCCGAAGGTAAAATCAACAAGGACATCCCGGTTCCTGCTGACTGCTTCTGATCGGGCATGGTTGAGATCTGCAAGCAGACAAAAGGCCACACTTTTTACTTTTGCCGTCGGGTTGATATACATGTAAACCACACCGGAGGCAAGAATGCAGACAATTATCATAACAACCGCGAGCTCAACCAGGGTGAAGCCATGGACTGGCTTCTTTCGGGGTAATACGGAGTGATAAAGCGGTCGCATCATTTTAAAAAATCAACAGTATGAAAAATAATAAAGAACAGCAATCTTGAAACGTGGACAAAATTTGACAGGAAATACCACAGGACTAACCTGAGCATTAATGTGCTGTAATAATTGATGGGAGAGCGGTGTTTAGTCAACACCAACTAAAAGATAGGAAATCAAGGGGTCAAACCTATTGCTGCTCTGGATTTTTGCCTAATAAGAGATGAGCGCCAGTGATGATTTTCACTGGCACTCTTGAATCTTTTTGCTAAATTGAAAAATTAATATTATGGCAAGCTTGATGGGTTTTTATAATAAATCGTTTCATAAGAGGATGACAAAACTATGCAAGAAGTTATTGGTGCCTGCCACGAATTTCATGACAAGGAATTTGTCGATGACTGGGCTGAACGCTTCGTGCCGACATCCGAACGTCTCGAGTTGTTCTCTGTCATTTTTTTGGAGCTGAAAGCGGAAATCCCGCCAAATGGTTGTGTAGTCGAACTTGGGATAGGACCAGGATACTTGGCTTCTTATTTGCTGAGTAGAATGCCTGAAATCCAATATTATGGCATCGATTTTTCTCGCCGGATGCTTGATATTGCGAAGCAGAGGCTGAGTCCGCATTCTGGGCGAATTGCTAATATTCAGGCTGATCTCCTAAAAGACAATTGGTGGATGGACGTCCCTATGCCAGTTAACGCCATTATTACAACATGGTCGTTGCATGACCTTGGCAGCCCTGAAAAGGTCGAGCTGGCCTATAAGAAATGTGCGCAAGTACTTCAAGGACGGGGGATGATACTGAACGGGGACTTCATTAAGCCTGATAAGGCCAAACATGAATATGAGCCTGGCCGTTTTGAGATAGCAAAACATATCGAAATCTTGTGCCGGGTCGGATTCAAAAATGCAGAATGCTTGGTTATTTTAGAAGAGGAAATTGAATCTCCAACAGCTGCTCAGAACTATGCCTGCTTTAAAGGAGTTCTATGAAAAACCCGCTTAACAATGCGGTGCTGAGCCAAGACCATTACTCGCATGGCACAGTCATTATTGTTATTAGATATGCAACTCCCAAAATGAGCCCAAAAAGTTTCTAATTGGGCAAGTATATATAGACTCAGCAATATTTTTTAACTCTACAATCCTGCACTCCTAGTAACCTCTAAAAGGGGTGGTTCCAATGATTCGTGTTCCTACAAAACTATTTCTGCTGGTTGGGGTACTTTTTCTTCTTTTCCTATTAACGGATTTAAGGTCTCCAAATGTTGATAACAATGAAATGCCTGATCAGCAGATAAAAATATCTACACAGTTAAATGCTGTTGTTTCTCAAGCAGAGATTGATAGCCTAATAAAGGAAATTGAGAAAGCTCTGCATTATATACCGCCAATACTCGGCATTGAGTATAAAAAAAATATAAAAGTCAAAATTGTTGATGATGGAATTTGTGATGCGAAAGGGGATATTATCCTATTGCCAATATTACACCTTAGAAACAAGAGTGCGGTTATAATTCATGAAGTAACACATATAATTGCAAAACATGAAAACAATAGTTTTTTTTCAGAAGGATTGGCCGTGTATTTTCAGGAAAGATTTGGGGGATTTGATGGTTTTCCAAATTATTCTGTTCCCCTTGATTACTTAGTGAGGAATCATAAAGAACAGCTTTTACAAATTACAAAACTAAAAAACGACAACAGGATTTTTGAACTTTTAGAAACTGAACAAAGGAGTATAGCATATATAGAAGCCGGATCATTTATTAATTTTCTGGTTGTAAGATATGGAGAACAAAAACTAGCAGAGTTGCACAATTCAAAGTCTCTAAACTATAAAGAAGTCTATGGAATTGAAATTCAAAAATTGGAAGCAGAATGGAAAAATTATGTTTTTGGGGAATCTTTAATGAAATAATTAAAATTTACATATCTTCTGTGCATAGTATGTCCTTTCATTGAAGGGCATGAATCATTCCTGAAAGTCCAAGATATCCTTCAGATACATAAACCCCGGTTTTTAAGACAGTACTTTCCGGCGGCGTGATTGGTGTGCTGTTTTTTTGCTATTTCTTTGTTGTTTGAGGCGGTTGTGTATTTGAGCGGCCGGGTTTTTTGTTGACAGGGTGTCCTGATATCCATTATTGGTAAATTTATGCGATGAGTTGAGGGCGGATTCAAAGAACCGCACCGAATTTTTTGCGCGGGCGAAAAAGGAATACCTATCACCGACTTTTAATCACATTCACATTCTGGTGCAGGATGACAGCGCATGAGACATGTCATCCTAAAATTAATGCTACTGGTTGCCGGTCGGAGATTACTAATACCTAACCCGGGTTATCCTGGAAATGGAGGCAAACATGTTAAATTTTCTTGTTGACCAGGAAAAATGCACTAAATGCGGAGATTGCATCAAAGACTGTCCTGTTGAAATTATAGCATTTTCTCCAGAATACCCAGATATTATCGAGGGTAAAGAAGATGAATGCATCAGTTGCCAACACTGTTTTACAATTTGTGAACCCGGGGCAATAAGTATCTTCGGTCTGAACCCTGATGAAAGTATGCCGCTAAAGGGCAACCTGCCAAATGGCAAACAGATGGAATGCCTGATAAAAGGCCGTCGCTCAA
>JAFDCT010000091.1 GCA_019312695.1 Deltaproteobacteria bacterium
AAGAACATTGGCGCCTTCTTTCAGCATCCGCGCCAGGGGAACCCTATTCCTTTCACCACCGGATATCTGCCCGACTTTTTTCTGCTGGTCCGAGCCTGAGAAGTTGAAACGGGCCACGTAGGCACGGGCGTTTATTTCACGGTCGCCCAGGGTGATGGATTCCTGGTCATCTGCTATTACCTGCCAGATAGACTTGCCGGCATCAAGAACATCCCGGCTCTGATCAACATAGGCCAGTTTGACCGTGTCACCAAGACCGATGGTGCCTGCGGTCGGTTGTTCCTGGCCGGTGATCATTTTAAACAGGGTTGATTTGCCGGCACCGTTTGGACCAATAATGCCGACTATACCGCCGGGCGGCAACTTGAAATTCATATCCTCAAATAACAGCCTTTCTCAAAAGGCTTTGGAGACATGAGCTGCTTCTATTACGGTTTTGCCGAGACGTGGGCCAGTCGGGATGTATATTTCCTGATCCCTTATTTTTCTTTGTGTTTCCTGGGACAACAGGTTTTCATAAGAACTGATCCTGGCCTTGGCCTTGGCATGTCGGCCCTTGGGTGACATCCTGATCCATTCCAGTTCATGCTGAAGGGTTTTCTGCCTGTCGCTTTCCTGTTTTTCTTCAAGCTGCAGCCTCTTCTGCTTCTGTTCCAGCCATGAAGAATAGTTGCCTTTCCAGGGAATCCCCCTGCCTCTGTCCAGTTCAAGGATCCAGCCCGCAATGTTATCAAGGAAATAGCGGTCATGGGTGACGGCGATTACCGTACCATCGTATTGCTGCAGATGGTGCTCCAGCCAGGATACTGATTCTGCATCCAGGTGATTGGTGGGCTCATCGAGCAGCAGGATGGCCGGTTTCTGCAGCAGGAGTCGGCACAATGCTACCCGGCGGCGTTCTCCGCCTGATATCACGTTGACAGGGATATCCCTGGCAGGGCAGCGAAGGGCATCCATGGCCATTTCCAGTCTGCTTTCTATGTCCCAGGCATCAAGGGCATCAAGTTTTTCCTGGACTTCACCCTGGCGTTCAATGAGCCGGTTCATGGCATCATCATCAAGGGGTTCTGCGAACTTGGCGTTGATCTCGTTGAATTCAGCCAGGAGATCAACCTGTTCCTGGGCACCCTGCTTAACAATTTCCCAGACAGTTTTTGTTTCGCCTGCCAGGGGCTCCTGTTCCAGGTGACCAATTGTAAAACCGGGAGTCTTGGTTATCTTGCCGTTATATTCCTGGTCCAGCCCCGCCATGATGCGCAAAAGTGTGCTCTTGCCAGAGCCGTTCAATCCCAGGACCCCGATCTTGGCACCATAAAAAAAAGACAGGCTGATATCCTTTATGATTGGTTTCTTGTCATAGTATCTGCTTACTTTAATCATGGAGTAAATGATCTTATGCGGGTCACTGCTCATAGCTGTTAAATCCTTTTCGTGGTCATTTTATATGTTGATTCATGGTGTGAGCACTTAAAAGAAGCGGGAGCATACCATAAGTCGGAAAACCGCGCTATAATTCACGTTAATTTTCCAGACTGTTTCATATTGATTAAAGATTGGCTTATGCCCCGGCTGCCTGTCCAGATTTTTGAAATTTCGGTTATGATAGTATTCTACAGTTGATTACCCAGCAATAAGGCCCCCCAGCCATCCACTGAAGAGTCAGCTATCAAACGTAATCCGTTTTCTGTAAAAAGATTGAGGATTTTTGTGTTGTTGGTTGCGGGGAAACCGGCCGTAATGAGCAATCCATGCCGACTGAGAAATTTTGCCATGTAGGGAGCGGCTTTAACCAATACAGAAGGAACAAGGTTTGCAAATAAAAGATCATACTGCCCCGTGACCTTCTGCCATGATGTTTCCAGAATTATTACAGAGTCTGTCAGCTGATTGATTTCAATATTTCTGCGGGCTGTCTGTGCCGCCTGTTTATCTAACTCAACACTAAGGGCGCTGCTGGCTCCCAAACGAAGCGCTGCAATAGTCAGTATCCCCGAACCGCAGCCTATGTCAAGGACAGAGCTCGAGGAAAATTTCCTTTCGGTATGATGGTCAACCGCCTGCTTCAATAATTGCAGACACAGTCGAGTTGATGGATGCAGTCCGTTGCCGAAGGCGCCGGCAGGATTTAAGAGAATATCATGCTCTGCAGGTTCTGATGGGGTAGCTGTCTCCAGCCATGGAACAACGCGGATACCTTCAACAGGAGAGAAGTAAATACCGTTTTTTTCAGGGCAATAGCTAGGTTCAGAATCTTCAAAATTTTTGACATATACATCAATATCCTGCGTATGAGACATGCTGCTTTCAGTTGCTGCAATAATATCTGCAAGATCTTTCAAAAAAAAATCGGGTGATTCTGTTTCAATGAGAAAGTTTAGTTCAAAATTTCCCCCATTATTCCGGATGGTATCTTTTTTGATATGATAGCCGGTAGCCAATTCAGCAAGGCTGGCAAGGAGGAATTGCCTGAGCTGAATATTTGCTTTTATGCTTATTTCAAGCTTCATGGAATTATCGAATGATTACAGGTTATCTGCGGTACAATTTTCT